>DULF01000024.1 GCA_012840535.1 Clostridiaceae bacterium | reverse complement strand
AGTATTTTGAGAAAATGAAAATCCGTGAGAAGAGCGATTTGGTTTTTGGCATGGTTTCTGAGGATGAGTAAATAATAATTGATATTTTCTTCATTTACCGGTAATATAAATATATGTTGTTAAGTTATAGCTCATTTGTTTTATGGTTTCGTGAAAAAGTATTGTGAGGGATGAAATTGAAAACAAGGTTAAATGCAATATGTTATATTACGATGTGTCTTTTGGGCATATATATTTCCGTTTATCAAAACCATTTAAACACAATTTCTTCAGAATACTCAGTCTCGAGTACCATAATGGGAACGATAGTAGCCCTGCATTTTGCCGGATCTATTATTACTCCTACGATTTCAGGGGAAATAGGAGACCGGGTAGGTAAAAAACTTGTAGTTGTTATTGCGTTTGTGGTTTTTATCGTAGGACTTGCCTTAATATTCTTCTTTGAAAACATTTTATTGCTGGCTGCAGGCATATTCCTTATAGGATGTGGATTCTCTACCATAGAGGGGATGCTTTCAGGAGTCCTGACGGATAATAACAGGGAGCACAGGAGCAGGGTTATTGACATATCGCAGTTGTTTTTTTGTGTAGGCGCAATAGCAGGTCCTCTTCTGGCAGTATTGTTTTCGGAAATATTCGTTGAATGGAAGTCAATTTTTTTATTCCTGTTAGGCATGTTTTTGCTGGTTATGGTCCTGTTTATTTCTACTAAAGTTGAAGGAGCGGTAGAGCCGGGGGAGAAAAGCAGCGGGCTGATAACCGTAAAGCTTTTTAAAAGCAAGCTGTTTATAATTTTTTGTATTTCTATCTTTCTGTACGTCGGTGTCGAGGAAGGAGTAGCTTTTTGGACCACTACTTATTTCGAGACTGTATTTGAAGCCAAACAACTGGGTTCGTACGCATTATCTGCATATTGGGGCGCCATGGTTGTAGGAAGATACTTGGCGAGCAGATTTGAGAAAAAACGAAGTCTGTTCACCTTCTGGGGCTTGGTTATTTCTGTGGCTTTCTCAATAGCAGCTCTGGTAATAAAAAATCCTGTTGTCAACTTTGCCTGTTTCATTGCCGTGGGCTTTGGCTTCTCAGTAATATGGCCGTTTATTGTGGCAAGTGCGGCTGAAAAATATCCGGAATATACCGGGACTGCAATTGGAATACTGATGACTTCCTCGGCAGGCGGAGGGCTTCTTTTTCCTTTCATCATGGGAGCTATAACCGGTGTTTCTTCAATACCCGCAGCATTCGGAGTTATACCAGCAGCAACCATGATAATATTTATTCTGCTTTTCGGACAGCTAAGGAACAAAAGAATAAATCCTGCGTAAAAGGCACATATCCAAGGGCGGGTATTTTCATGGGAAAATACCCGCTTCAAAATGTTTATAGAAGTATCATATTGCAGCGACATTGATCTCGGCGTTGAATATTACCTTGTCATCCTGTTCATTGAGTCCCTCTATGTATATTATTCCTTTGTCCAAAGAAGAAGAGTCTTTAAGCAGTGTTATTGTATCACCGGCCAGCGCTTCATTTAAGTAATTGACCTGAAGGGAGCGCACCTGGTACCGCTGTATATCCTTCATGGAAAAACAGTCCATAATAAAATCTATGTACTTTGAGTTGTTTAAATGCCCATTCACGTCTATATCGCTGCATCCTATAACCCGTTTATATGAAATTTCCGGCTTTCCTTCCGGTCTGATCTTTCTCAGGGGGCTGTCAATAGCTCTTTCAGTAAACAGCGGTGGATAATTGCCTGTTATAAGCTCGGACTTTTTCAGTTCCCTTGTTTTTTTGTCCAGCAAAACCCAGACCGAAGCAGCTCTTACAATAATATTATCCTGAGCATCCCGTATTAAAAAATCCCTGTGAAACTCATATTTTTTTGGATACTGTGGCCAGGTTTCTATTAAGATTTCTTCATTCAAGCCCGGATGCCTGATAATATCGGTTCTAATCCGTATAAGCGCCCATATAACACCGTAATTATACTCTAATGTACTTATTCCTATGCCCAGATTGTCAGCATGAAGAGCGGCGATTTCCTGAAAGTAATTGAAAAGAGAACTTAACTTCAGTTTCTTTGTAAAATCGCAATCACTTACTGTAACCTGATAATTCTTTGACAACTTTGACAAAGGTTCCATTGCGGGAGCTCCTTTCTTAATACACGGGTAGAATGTTTTTTAGCAAACCATATAGCTTGATGATTAACATTTTAATGCCTTTTTGAATATAATTTTAATAATACCACTTCTAAAAGTAAAGTCCATACATACAACAAAGTCCTTACATATAACTTCAGAGTTTTCCGGCATAATAACATGTTCATGTTTAATAATATAATAAAGTGAATACTGTGTTTAATAAGGTTTCTCCGTTATTTATTTGTGTGTCGCTTTGCAGCTGTTATTCTTAAGCATGGGAGGAGACTGTATGAGCAGGGTCATAGTTGTCGGAGGAGGATGGGCAGGATGTGCTGCTGCCGTCAGCGCACGAAAAGCGGGAGCGGAAGTAGAGCTGCTTGAGAGAACGGATATGCTTTTAGGAACGGGCCTTGTAGGAGGAATTTTCAGAAACAATGGAAGATTTACTGCCGCTGAAGAAATGATAGAAATGGGCGGCGGAGATTTTTTTAAAATATGCGATGAAAATTCACGTCACAGGAATATTAGTTTTCCGGGACATATGCATGCAAGCCTTTATGATATCGGCAAAATTCATGGAGCCGTTTTAAGCTTTCTTGAAGAAACAGGAGTGGAAATCCATTTCAGATGCAGGGTTACTAAAGTAAACAAGCAGGATGAAACAATAAACTCTGTTGAAGACCAAAAAGGAAACAAATTTACAGGAGATATATTCATTGATGCAACAGGTACGGCAGGACCAACCAGCAACTGCGTAAAATATGGAAATGGCTGTGCAATGTGCATAATCAGATGTCCAAGTTTTGGAGGAAGGGTAAGTCTTGCCGGTCTTGCAGGTGTTGAGGAGTATGTGGGTAAAAAGGCAGACGGTACGCCCGGAGTAATGAGTGGTTCGTGCAAGCTGCTTAAGGAATCCCTTTCATGGGAAATCCAGGAACGGTTGAACAAGGATGGAGTTGCAATAATTCCCATTCCTGAAGGCCTTGCGGAGGACAAACTCGGTATCAAGGCATGCCAGCAGTATGCTTTAAGGGAATTTAAAGAAAACGTCATTCTTCTTGACACAGGCCACGCAAAACTGATGTCCCCTTATATGAGCCTTGAAACCTTACAAAGGATACCGGGGCTGGAATCGGCAAGGTATGAGGACCCGTATGCCGGAAGTATTGGGAACTCAATGAGGTTTTTTTCAGTTACATCCCGAGACAATTACTTGAAGGTCAGAGGAATAAAAAACTTATTCTGTTGCGGAGAAAAAGCAGGTGTTCTTGGACACACTGAGGCTATTGTGACGGGAACACTTGCAGGATATAATGCAGCCAGGCTCGCACAAAATGAAGAATTGCTTGAATTGCCCGAAACACTTGCAGTGGGAGATATTATAAGCTTTGCAAAAAAAGAGTCTGATTCAGGAAAATTAACGTGGAAATATACATTTTCAGGTTCTGTATATTTTGAGAGGATGAAAAGCCTGTGACTTTATACAACCGATATTAAAAGCATAGCTGAAAGAGTCGCCAAATCAGGCTTGAAGGATATATTTGCGGAAAGGGGTGAATGGTAAGAGGTGTGTCCTCAAAAAAGGATGAGGCAAAGCAGGGAACAGCCAGCATGTGGAGGAACAGCTACAGCCTGACTTGCTACAGCCTGTCTGTGACGGAATCTAGCTGCCATATCCTGCTTGTCTTATGCCAATGTGAGGGAACACTCCACTTCGAGGAATGTTCCCTCTACAAAGACTGTCTCAGATCTGTTCTCTGCCTTCTGTTCTCTGTTCTCTATTCTCTATTTTGCATCCTTTTCCCTTATTTCAACCCTTCGAATTTTTCCACTGACCGTCTTGGGAAGCTCATCTACAAACTCCACTATTCTCGGGTATTTATAAGGAGCGGTGGTTTTCTTTACGTGGTTCTGCAGCTCCTTTATCAGCTGGTCGCTGGGTTTCCAGCCCTTGGCTAATACAACAGTCGCTTTGACCACCTGGCCTCTTATTGGATCCGGAGCTGAAGTTACAGCACATTCAAGTACCGACGGATGCTCAAGTAATGCGCTTTCGACTTCAAAAGGACCTATTCTGTAGCCTGAACATTTAATTACATCATCGGATCTTCCTACAAACCAGTAATAACCTTCCTCATCCCTCCAAGCAACGTCACCGGTGTTATAAACTCCGTTGCTCCAGACTTTTTTTGTTGCTTCCTCATCCCCGTAATATCCTTTGAACAGTCCAGGAGGGAGCCTTTTATCAAGGTTCTTTATAACGATATTGCCTTCTACTCCGGCGGGACATGATTTGCCATTCTCATCAATGATATCAATATCATAAAGAGGAGAAGGCTTACCCATCGAACCCGGTTTTGGCTCCAGCCATTCGAAATTTGCGCATAAAACGGTGCTCTCAGACTGACCGTATCCCTCAATTATTGAAAGGCCTGTAGCCTTTTTAAACTGATGGTATACTTCGGGATTAAGCGGTTCGCCTGCAGTGCACGCAATTTTTACACTGGAGAAATCATACTTTGATAAATCCTCTTTGATAAAAAACCTGTATATTGTAGGTGGCGCACAAAATGAAGTAACCTTGTACTTTTCAATCATTCTGAGGAGATTATCGGGTACAAACTTGTCCATGTCATATACAAATACACTTACACCGCATATCCACTGTCCGTATATTTTCCCCCATCCGCATTTAGCCCAGCCTGTTTCAGAAACTGTAAGATGAAGGCCGTCTTCACCAAGCCTCTGCCAATAATGTGCTGTAACAATATGCCCCAGTGGATGGATGAAATCATGAAGCACTATTTTGGGCATTCCGGTGGTACCTGATGTAAAATACATGAGCATTGGGTCAGTACCTCCCGCCGCATCGTTTCCGGTAGGTCTTTCCCACTTTTCCGAAGCTTTGCTGAGTTCAGAATCAAAGTCTATCCAGCCGTCTCTTGAAGCTCCGACAAGGGCCTTGTACTTAACGGTCGGTGATTCGCAGAGAGCTGCTTCAATGTTTTCAACAATTTCCTCATCGGCAACTGAAACTATCATTTTCACCGAAGCGGCATTGTTCCTGTACACTATATCTTTCTTAGTAAGCTGTACGGTGGCGGGAATTGATATTGCGCCTATCTTTTGAAGGGCAAGGGTGCAAACCCAGAAATGCCAGCGCCTTTTAAGGAGGAACATTACGATATCGCCTTTGCCGATTCTAAGGGACTTAAAAAAATTGGCGGCTTTGTCACTTAGCCGTTTTAAATCTCCAAATGTGAAAATCTTTTCTTCGCCATGGTCATTACACCATACCAGGGCAATTTTGCCGGGCTTTTCAAGAGCCCACTCATCGATTACGTCGTATGCAAAGTTAAAATTTTCAGGAATATTGACTTTGTAATTTTTCTTGAAATCTTCATATGAATCAAACTTTTCTCTTGGTAAAAATCTTTCAAGCATTATAGTGTTCTACTCCTTTGTATTGTCATCATGTAATATTATTGTTAAAAATTTTGCTTTTTCACCGTTTACTGCCATTTGTCCATGCGGTATCGTGGGATCAAAATATATTGAGTCCCCTTTGGACATTTCAATTTCAGTTCCGCCAAGAATTATCTTCAGCTTTCCTTCAAGTACATAGTTGAATTCCTGGCCCGGATGGGTAACGAGGCTCATTTTCTTATTCTCTTCAGGTTCGATAGTTACTAAAAGAGGCTCAACTTTTTTATTCTTAAAATTAAAGGCAAGACTCTGAAAGCTGTACCCCTTATACCTCTCAATCTCAATTCCTTCACCGTTCCTCACAAGGCAGTAACTTTGAAGCCTTGGAGGTTTGCCTGTAAGCAGGTCAGTGAGGTCCACTTTGAATAGTCTAGCCATTTCATATAAGACACTTATAGGGATGTCAGACTTTGCATCCTCATAGCTGGTATATTTTTCAAGAGGTATGTGAAGACGCTCTGCGGCTTCTTCCCGGGTCATTTCACATGATTCCCTTATTTCGCGTATCCGCTCTGCTATTTCACTCATTATATCAGACATGTTTATTCCTCCCGATTGTTTTCTTCTCTTAATTGTACCATAACATTGCATACAGGCAAGAAAAAATTGATGCAGCCTGTACCCGTACTCTTTTATTTGATATAATGTTATATTATGTTACAGGTTAGAGGTAAGAGGTAAGGGGCAAGAGGTACCTCGTGGCAGGTTCGGGGTTATAGGCATCAGGTAAGAAAGATAAACACCCTAGCCGGATAAAAAGAGAGTTTATTAGAAACCCCTAGCCCATATACTATAACCTGTTACCATAAAAAGTAACAGGGAATTATATAACTAAAAACAGGTGATACAAATGTTTGAACCAACGCAGGAAAATGACCAAACTACAATAAGTGTTCAGAGCACGACAAAAGGCTTTGCGGTATTGTCTGCTGCAAGTATCATTGTTAAAGTACTTTCTCTGCTTTACATACCTGTATTGCTTGCAATAATTGGAGAAGAGGGAAATGGCATATATGCCGCCGCATATCAGGTGTATGTCTTTGTATACGTGCTGACAAACTCAGGATTGCCTGTTGCCATATCCAAGCTTGTTGCGGAATTGATTGCCGTAAGAAACTTTAAAGATGCAGTAAGGAGTTTTAAGATTGCAAGGTTCTTGCTCATGGTTGTTGGCATATTCATGTCAATGCTGATGATGCTGCTGGCCCGCCCGTTATCCAAAGCCTTGAATTTCGAAAAATCCTACCTTGCAATACTGGCCTTGTCTCCGACTCTTATTTTTACGTCTACGGCTTCCGCTTACAGGGGGTATTTCCAGGGGCGCGGGAACATGGTGCCTACTGCCGTTTCACAGGTGATAGAGCAGATTGCCAACAGCATATTTACAATTGTGTTTGCTGCCCTGTTCATAAAAATCAGTCTCGAAGCCGCATGTGCGGGAGGAACGGTGGGAACTTCGCTTGGAGCACTGTTTTCAATGACATTTCTGATTTTATTTTATCGCAGGAACAAAAAAATCGTTGTACCAAAGGGATACTTAGTACAGGTAACTGAGATATATTCGTATAAAGAACTCTTTATGAAAATTCTTTCCTACAGCATACCAATAACTTTATCTGTTGGATTGCAGTATGCAGGAAACCTTGTTGACTTGTGGAATACAAAATCCAGGCTTTTGGCAGCGGGATTTGCCGATGACGTTGCTACGAAAATGTACAGTTACCTGTACAAGTATACTCAGCTTATGCATGTCCCTACCTCCATAATAGCAGCGCTTGCCGCTGCGGTTTTGCCTGCTATATCAGGCGCTGTGGCAGCTAATGACAGGTTGTCGACACAGAACAAGGTAAACTATGCGTTTAAGCTTTGTTTGTTGATTGTAATGCCTTCTTCAGTAGGACTGTCGGTTTTAAGCAAGCAGATATATTCTTTAATTAAATTTGGTGAGGGCTGGCATATTATGCTGTATGGTTCTGTTGTAATCATACTGATGTCTTTGGTACAAATACAGGCAATTACGCTTCAAGGAGCAGGAAAGCTTTATACTGTGACCATTAACCAAACCATCGGGGTTATAATAAAGATACTCATAAACTACTTTGTTATTTCCATACCAAGCGTCAATATACTTGGTTCTATAATTGGAAGTATTGTTGGCTTCAGCGTACCGCTTATACTTAACAGTATTGTAATTAAAAATAATTTAAAGATAGAAGTGAACTTGTTTAAAATTGCGTTAAAGCCTTTTGTTTCGTCACTATTAATGGGTTTGACGGTTTTCGCCGTGTATGATGTCTTTTTCTTATTGCTTGGCTTTATTCCCGTGGAATATATTGCGAATGCAATATCCACTATTTTAGCCATATTGGCAGGCGTTGTTGCATATATATTTATTTTGATTAAAATAAAAGGTATAACAGGTGAGGATTTGGAAGCACTGCCGGCAAAGTTTTTAAAATTGATTCCTGCTGATTTATTAAATGTTATAAGGGAGAATTGATTGTGGAAAAAATTGATATGTTGATTATTGGCGCAGGTGTTGTCGGACTGGCAATAACTGCGGAATTAACATCAAAATTTGAAGACAGTACCATTGTTTTACTTGAAAAACACGATAGCTTCGGAAGAGAAACATCCAGCAGAAACAGTGAAGTTATCCATTCAGGCATATACTATCCGGTTGGAAGCCTGAAGGCAAAGCTGTGTGTAGAAGGAAAAAAGCTTTTATATGATTTCTGCAACAGAAGAAAGGTACCGTATAGCCGGATTGGGAAACTTATTGTTGCGAAAAATGAACAAGAGGCTAAACAATTGGAAACACTGTTTGAGTTGGGAAGGGAAAACGGTGTTACGGACCTTGAGATACTTGACAGGAAGCAGGTAACACTAATGGAGCCTAATGTTAAAGCTGAAGCAGCAATATTTTCACCTTCAACCGGCATAATTGATTCCCATGTGCTTATGGAAAGACTGGAATCGATAGCAAAGCAAAATTTTGCACTTCTGGCATATGAGCACGAGGTAAAGGAAATACATAGGTCAAACAACGGATATGTGGTGGTCTACAGAATGCCGAACGGTGATGAAGACAGGTTGGAATGCCGCATTGTTGTCAACTGTGCAGGCCTGAATTCAGATACCATAGCAGCTATGGCCGGTATTGATATTGATAGCGCCGGTTACAGGATTTTCCTGTGCAAGGGAGAGTACTTCAGTGTAAATGATTCCAAATCCAATATGGTTTCACACCTTATATACCCGGTACCCCATGCGAACCTGGAGGGGTTGGGCATTCATGTTACCAAATCCCTTGACGGAAGAATAAGGCTTGGGCCAAATGCGTTTTATGTAGATAAGCCAGATTACGACGTCAATAGGGGACATGCTGAAATTTTTTTCAATTCCGCCAGGGAATTTTTACCCTTCCTTGAGTTAAATGACCTTGAAGCTGACATGTCAGGAATCAGGCCTAAAATACAAGGACCTGGCGATCCTGTAAAGGACTTTGTCATCCGTCATGAAGCTGACAGGGGGCTGCCCGGGTTTATTAATCTGGTAGGCATTGAATCTCCGGGACTGACTTCGTCTCTCAGCATAGCGAAAATGGTTGCAGATATGATAAAACATGATGATATTGTATAAAGAGAAAGGTGAGCAGATGGAAATACAAAAAATTATTGATATACACGCGCATATTTTTCCTGAGAAGATTGCTGAAAAAGCAGTGGAAGCAATTGGCAACTATTACGGGGCAAAAATGCCTGAAAAAGGAACTGTAGATGCATTGATTGAAAGCGGACGCCAGATAGGCGTCTATAAATATGTTGTTCATTCCACAGCCACGAAAGTCGAGCAGGTAATGGCAATAAATGATTTTATAGCTGAAAGTGTTGCAGCCAACAGATCATTTATTGGATTTGGCACTTTGCATCCCGGATTCAAGAAAATTAAGGATGAGGTTGACAGAATCATAAAGCTAGGACTTAAAGGAATAAAGCTGCATCCGGAATTTCAGGGATTTAGTATAGATGATGATGAAATGATGCCAATTTATCAGGCCGTAGAGAAAAAGCTTCCCATACTTATGCACATGGGTGATGAAAATAAAACTTCATCAAGTCCTGCAAGGCTGGCAAAAGTAATTGACATGTTTCCAGGACTTACAGTAATAGCAGCGCACTTTGGCGGTTATATGATGTGGGATGATTCCATACGGTATCTGGTTGGAAGGAATGTATACTTTGATACTTCCAGTTCTTTGTGGAAGCTGGACAGAAAAAAGGCCTTGGATATTATAAGAAAACATGGGGCTGACAAGATATTGTTCGGAACGGATTTTCCCATGTGGTCCCATCAAGATGAGTTTCAAAGGTTTCAGAAACTTGGATTAACTAAAGGAGAAAATGAACTCATCCTGTGGAAAAATGCAAGCAGGCTGTTGGGAACACTTTAGGATATTTTAAGTCAAATTATATGTAAGTTTGATTTGCTTTTTTGTTCTAAAGAGCATTAAGTTAGCTTGTATAAGGGGGATGATGTTTATTTTAAAGATTAAGGCAACTATTGTTTGGCTGTTGATGTTGGCTGTATTTTTATCACTGCCGGGGTGTTCAACACTGGCGATGCCTTCGGATTCTGAAACAGCTACAACATCAGAAGATATCATTGGAGAAGACGAGTCCGGATCGGAAAAGGAACAGACGGCACAGGATATTGAACAGGATGAAGAGGAACGGCCTGCTGAAACGCAGCCTGAAGAAGGACAGATGGAGCATGAGCCTGAACAGCCCAAACTGGTAGAATATAACGGTGATATATATCATATTTTCTTTCATTGTTTAATCGCTTTTCCGGAGATTGCATATTCACAAGGTGTGAACGGTGCTCTGGACACTGACTGTGTAACTGTTACAGAGTTCAAACGCTGCCTTGAAGAGTTATACAAGAACAACTATATTCTTGTGGATATAAACTCAACCTTTGAAGTAGTGGAGGAAAACGGAAAGAAGGTAGTAAAGGATAAAAAGTTAATGCTTCCTGAAGGTAAGAAACCTCTTGTAATGTCTATTGACGACATGGTATACGACCCCAAAAAGAGAGGCTGGGGTATGGTTGATAAAATAATACTTGACGAACAGGGTAATTTTGCCACATATACAAAGCATAAAAACGGGGAAGAAATAATCTCTTATGACAATGAAGTAATTCCTGTACTTGAGAAGTTTGTTAAGGAGCATCCGGATTTTTCATTTAACGGGGCAAAAGCAACCCTTGCTGTAACAGGATGGGTAGGTATTCTTGGATACCGTATTAACAGGCTTTCTGAAAACCGCCAGAGTGAAATAGAAGCTGTAAAACCTATTGTTGAAAAACTAAAGGAGCGGGGCTGGAATTTTGCTTCCCATGGTTATGGACACCGCCGTTCCAGGGACATCAGCTATAATTTGTTCGCCGATGATACAAAAAAGTGGAGAAATGAGATAGAGTCGGTAGTAGGGCCTACAAGTATATACGTTTACCCTTACGGGCAGAAACTTTCCGTTGATGACCCGAAGTATAAGCTTCTTCTGGATTATGGATTCAAAGTAATGTGTGGAGTTGAGACCGGACCGAAATGGAAAAATTACGGCCATTCAATTTATATGGCAAGACAGGGAATAGACGGGTTTTCTCTGCGCAATTACAAAAAGTATCTTGAGCCGCTCTTTGATGTGACAAAGATTATTGACCTTGAGACTAGAGGGACATAAAATCTATTTAATAATCCTTTCCTATTGTGGGTTGTTAAGCATGAAGTAATTATGGCAGGATGCGCTCCATCCTGCCATTTATATAAGTTATTAAAAAAATTATAATAAATATAAGGAAATTGTTCAAAAAAAATGTTATAATCTGATTTATATTATGTTTCTTTACAAATTGACATATTTGTTTATACTAGTTAACAGTGGGGAGATAATTTATGACAGAAACTTGCGAAAAATTAATAATACCAGAAGGATATGATCCTATTTTATCAATAAGAGAGACACAGATTGCAATAAAGCTATTAAAGGACTTTTTTGAGAGGGAACTGGCAAGAGAATTGAATCTGATCAGAGTATCGGCTCCGCTATTTGTGAGACCTGAATCAGGGCTGAATGACAACCTTAATGGAGTAGAAAGGCCTGTATCTTTTGATGTAAAGGGAATAAACAATAATATGGTGGAAATTGTGCAATCCCTGGCAAAATGGAAGAGAATGGCACTTAAGGAGTACGGGTTTAAATGCGGAGAAGGGCTGTACACCGACATGAATGCAATCAGAAGAGATGAGGACCTTGACAATCTCCATTCGGTTTATGTGGATCAATGGGACTGGGAAAAGATTATAAACAGGGAAGATAGAAACCAGGAGTTTCTTAAGGATGTTGTAAAAAGCATTTTTAAGGTATTTAAGAGAACTGAAGATTTTATCTTAAGTAAATATCCTTCTCTGAAAAGAATGCTGCCGGATGAGATTTCATTTATTACAACACAGGAACTGGAAGACATGTATCCTGATTTATCGCCGAAACAGAGGGAAGATGCCATAGCCCGGGAAAAAAAGGCCGTTTTCATTATGCAAATAGGCGGAACGCTAAAGTCAGGCATAAAACATGACGGAAGGGCTCCGGATTATGATGATTGGAACCTGAATGGAGATATACTGTTTTGGTATCCTGTTTTAAACAGAGCGTTTGAAATTTCGTCCATGGGCATACGTGTGGATGAGGAAGCGCTGCTCATGCAGTTAAAACTTGCCGGTTGCGAGGAGAGAAAGGAACTGAAGTTTCACAGGGATTTGCTTGAAGGCAAGCTTCCTTACACAATTGGGGGAGGAATCGGACAGTCAAGAATGTGCATGTTCTTTTTAAGCAAGGCCCATATTGGTGAAGTTCAGGCTTCAGTATGGCCTGATGTAATGATTGAAAAATGTGAAAGTGCCAATATAAAATTATTATAAAAACTATTATAAAATACCGTATTGTTTTACCGAATGTAATTAAGCAAAGGAGTAATGGGAAAATGATAAAAACGACAGTAAAGAAAATATACAGGGAGCCTGAAAATTATATTGGCAAGGCGGTTAATGTCTCAGGTTGGGTCAGGACAGTCCGCAGCTCCAAGACATTTGGCTTTATTGAGCTTAATGACGGAACTTTCTTTAAGAATCTTCAGATTGTATTTGAAGAAGAAAGGATCGGCAACTTCAAGGAAATTTGCAAATTAGGCGTGGGTTCATCCATTATTGTGGAAGGCGAGCTAGTTGAAAGCCCGGGGGCAAAGCAGCCTTTTGAAATCAAAGCGGATAAAATAACAGTGGAAGGGCATTGCGCGCCGGATTATCCGCTCCAGAAAAAGAGGCACTCATTCGAATTTTTAAGGACAATTGCCCATTTGAGACCACGTACCAATACCTTTTCGGCAGTTTTCAGGGTAAGGTCCATTTTAGCGTATGCAATACATAAGTTTTTCCAGGAAAGAGACTTTGTATATGTGCATACACCCATAATAACAGGCAGTGACTGCGAAGGTGCAGGTGAGATGTTCAGGGTTACCACTCTGGATTTAAGTAATCTCCCAAGGGACGAGCATGGCAATATTGACAATTCGAAAGATTTCTTCGGCAGGGAAACCAATCTGACAGTAAGCGGCCAGCTTGAGGGCGAAACTTACTGCATGGCCTTCAGGAACATTTATACATTCGGTCCCACTTTCAGGGCTGAGAATTCCAATACACCAAGGCATGCAGCGGAATTCTGGATGATTGAGCCTGAGATAGCATTTGCCGATCTCAAAGATGATATGGATCTTGCGGAAAACATGTTGAAATATATTATAAGCTATGTTTTGGAGCATGCGCCTGAGGAAATGGAGTTTTTCAACAGCTTTATCGACAACACCCTTCTTGAAAGGCTGAACCATATTGTAAATTCAGAGTTTGCCCATGTAACCTATACGGAAGCGATAAAGCTGCTTGAAAAGGAAAAGGACAAATTTGAATATCCAGTAAAATGGGGAGCCGATTTGCAGACAGAACATGAAAGATACCTTACTGAGAAAATATTTAAAAAACCTGTGTTTGTTACAGATTATCCAAAGGATATAAAAGCGTTTTACATGAGGCTTAATGACGATGGCAAAACCGTTGCGGCCATGGATTTGCTGGTGCCCGGCGTCGGAGAGATAATAGGAGGCAGCCAGAGGGAGGAAAGGATGGAATACCTTGAAAAGAGAATGGATGAATTAGGCTTGCGCAAAGAAGACTACTGGTGGTACCTTGACCTTAGAAAGTACGGAGGTACAAAACACGCAGGTTTTGGGCTTGGATTTGAAAGAGCCATTATGTATATAACGGGAATGACAAATATCAGGGATGTAATACCATTCCCAAGGACACCGAAGAATGCGGAATTTTGATGATATTTGCAAAAAAGACTGTTCTTATTGGCTGCCGATAGGTTAGGCTTATTAAGAACAGTCTTTTATAATTGTTTATTTTTATTTACACATCTTATTATAAGTGAGAATTAAGCTTTTTTTAATGTGTCAATTTTATTCTTAAAGCTGTTAATTTCTTCACAGCCGTCCAACACGCCGATTTCTACTTCTATCTCTTTTGTTTCCCCGGGTTTTATGAACTGTATCCTGTTTTGTCTGCGAAGTTCCACACGGTTTTGACACGGAACATTGCAAGGCTCTATAGCAGCAACATAATCAATATCTCCAAGCATTTTCCACTCTGAAAGGTACGGGAGGGCGTCTGTTTTGAATTTTATGTAAAGACCAATTCCTCCAAGAAGCTTTCTGTTTATTATTGCCGCAAGCCCATAGCCGTCTTCATCGCTTATCATTGTATGAAGAAAGTTTTGTTCTTTAAAACAGCCCTGCGGACTGGTAAACTCATGCCAGCGGTCTATTTCCCGGGCTGAGATTTCATCGCCTTCGTAAGGTTCCACCTTCCTTGAGGCAATAATCAGTTCACTTCCTTCGTCCAGCAGAGGAAAACCTGCATTAATATGATAAAGTATTGAAAAAGGTGTCTCACATGGACCGTAGTTTCTTACGGCATCATTGATTTTCAAACGCTTTTGCCCTGCTATGGCAGTAATTTTTCTCTTCATTTCAAGTTTGCTGCCAAATAGGATGGCTTCCTTCATTTCACCCTTTATTTCAATAATGTATTCATCGCCCGACCATCCTGAATTGTCGCTCAGTTTTTCCACAGGAGTGTTGGCAATACGGCCATGAAGTCCCAATTCTTCATTTCCGTCAACGCATGGATTGGAAATATTAGTAAGCCCGCAGGTCGTAAGCAATCCGGCAAAAAAAGAATGCAGCCATTCAAAGCCACGGGAGTTATAATATGCAGGATTCACTTCTCCGTTGGGAGTCAGATAAACAAGGTTAATACCTTTATATGAAGCAAGCGAAATATCCAGCGCCCTGTCAGGCAAGACAGTAAAGTTAAAGCCTGAACCCGTATTAATGTCTATAGCCCTGGTCCCTTTTCCTCTTCCTTCAACCAGCTCATAATGGCGAGTGCCCGCAATTTGATAAATATTGCCGGTATACTTCTCAATATCCGTTCTTTTGTAATCTCTTCCGAAAAGTTTCATATTATCACCTGTCATAAATGTTATTTTTTAAAACAATCAGTAACCCGGGCATATGGCGGATGCAAATAATTTGCCCCGCCATAACCCGGGTATACAATCGGATTGCAAAGCATCAAGCTAATTTAATTTACGGCAATATAGCCTTAATTCCGGTCATCTTGCAGAAATCGACCAGTGCATCATACAGGTCCTCTCCATAGCCAAGGCATGCATACTCATTATTCCAGCCTTCCAAAAGCTCTTCGATGTCACCGTGGACTGTGACAAATGCATGAGGCCAGAAGGGGATACCGCATTCAAGCCTGCGTTTTTCAATTTCTTCCGGTGATGGTTCAAATACAGTACATTTTGCAATAACCATTTCGAATTCGCCGTTATTTCTTCCAAGGCGGGCAAGAACGCCTTCTCCTGCTTTACATACGAGGCTTATGGAAAGACCGCCTGCACTTCCCTCGGTAGGTATTCCGTGGGTGGCAAATCCTGCCGGGCCGACTTCACATGCCAGTGACGGTGGTACCGCACCATCTCCGATAATCTTTATTTCATTATTTTCCTTGTTTATGTGCTGCAAGTCTCCGTAATAAACAGGCTCGTCGCTGAGTTTTGTTAAAAGGAAAACTGTCATTGCGGTATTGAAGTCTGACAACGTGGATGTAGGCATCCTGTCTTCAAGCATCATGCTCTGAGCAAAGCATGTAGCTGAATAATCATCTCCGAGTCCTGGGAAGGACTGTATCGTATAGAAATCGAAGCCCTCCTTGGCGGTTATTTCCTTAAGTGCGAGATAAAGGCGCATCGAGCGTTCATTTGCATCATTTCTTTCAGGAGCTTTTCCAAATATCTTTGCCAGCCTTTCTTCAAGTTCTGCAATTTTGCTTTCAGGTATTGCCTTTGCAGTATTAATCAGCTGGGTGGTATCTCTTGTGTCTATATCTACTCCAAAGGTCTTCATCCACTGTGAAGGGTCTGCAACTCCGCAGGTCTGTCCCATACCCCTGCCGCCAAAAGCTCCAATGGTGGACATGTTAAGAATGTTTTTCAAATGTGCTGCTTTACAAAAACTAACAATTTTTGCAATTTCTTTTGGATCGTCAGGGCTGCCGTAAACAAATTTATGAGGTATGCCAACTTCCTTTAGCGCTCCATGCATTACAAAACCGCCTACGGGCCTCCATCCTTGTGAACCAGGGACTGTCCATATAAGTACGCCTTTACCTGTAGCGGCAAAATCCCTCACAGCAGCAATGAGATGAGCTGCCCAAACCCAGGTGCCTGAAAAGAGGATTACGCAGTCAACGTTGTCATCTTTCTTCATTTTCTTAAGAGCTTCTTTCGCCTCAGCCTTTGTAGCAATTATTATGTCGTGCTCCACAAGGTTTATCCCGCTCTTTATGAGCGCTTCCTTGCTCTTTTTAATTATTGAATCGTCAATAAAAGGTACTCCCATGGGGTCCAAAAGACCGTCTTTGTGAACTCCATACACAATAAATCCTACAGTTGGTCTAATCATTTTATACGCTCCTTTCATATAATTTTATATTTTTTAACTGAAGTAATAATATTTTCTTTTTCTGAAAACAAGGGGCAAATATTGTATCCACAATCATTAGAATAACACTCTTACAGCATCATATACTTTCTTGTACTTTTCATACTTCTCCATATAGATGCTGTGAATTTTCTCATCAGGGTAAAATTCTTTACGTGGTTTCACAAGTTTCGTTACTGCGTCTTCAATGGAGGAATAAATTCCGCATGCAGTACCTCCCAGAATAGCTACACCCAAAGTGCCAGCTTCCGAAATGTTGAGCGACACTACTTTTTTGCCCATAATGTTTGCTTTTAGTTGAAGAAATGTTTCGGATTTTGCCAGTCCGCCAACAACCCTGAGTTCGTCAATACTTATTCCAGCTTCTTCGAAACGGTCAGTATTTATCAGCATTTCGAAATTAACGCCCTCAAGTATTGATTTAATGACGCTTCCTCTGGATGTATTTATATCCAGTCCTGCAATTACGCCTTTTGATTCCGTGTCCATATATGGAGTACCTGCACCGGCAAAATGGGGCAGAAAGAGCAAATTAGTAGGTTCTTCGGGGCACCTGCTAATGATTACTTCATATACATTTCTTCCGGTCCTTTCAGCTTCAAGTTTGTCTTCAAAGCCGAACTGGTTACGGAACCATTTTAGTATGCTTCCGCATGTAAAAGTAAATGCATATGTGACATACATACCCTGGATAACGTGAGGAACGCAGACATAATTGTTCTCAGCCATTTTCATAGACGTAACCGGTCTGTCGAAAGAAGGTGTTATGCATTCCACTGTGCCAACGCTGTCAACTGCCAGCATGTCTTTTATTACTCCTGCTCCCAGGGCTGCGCAAGCTTGATCGTGACCGCCGGCTACCAGGACTACATCATGTGGCAGGCCAAGCATATCTGCAACTTCCCGTGATATTTCGCCGACAATAGTTCCGGCTTGAACAGGTTCCGCAAATTTCTCGATATCAATCTGTGCTTCTTCAAATATTTCGTGAGACCATTTTTTTTCTTTAATATCCAAAGCCATGGTCCTTGCTGCAAGAGAATAATCTGTATGTGGCCTTGCTCCAAGCTTGTACAAAATGAAATCTGCAAAAAGCAAGTATTTCCAGGTCTTATTGTAGGTATCCTGCATGTGCTTTTTCATCCACATTACTTTATTGATAGTGTACATGGGATGTATACCGGTACCGGCTATTTCCAGCACCTTTGCATTTCCAAGTCTCTGCTCCAGGTATTCGGCCTCTTCCTTTCCTCTGGGATCAATATAAAGAATGCTGTTACAAAGGATGTTGCCATCCCGGTCAAGGCTGACTGCAGCTTCGCCAAATGAGGATACACTTATAGCTCTGATTTTTTCACCGTTGTAACCTTTTACACATTCGTACAGAACTTGTTTTACATTCTCCCATACGGTAGACGGATTTATTTCATGTCGGCCGTTAAGTGAGCTTTCAGGGTTGTATTCCCTATAAGCTTGTTTTACAGCATTGCCTTCAAAATCAATAATTGTAGCTTTACATCCGGTAGTTCCTACATCAATGCCTATAAGACCCACTATAAATCACCCCCAGTATATGTCACTATATATTAACATTATAAAACTGCCAATGAAATTAGTCTTTACACTAAGGGACATTTTTTTTGCACAATAGTTCACAATATTGTATAATTAAAATACGATTACTTTGCACGGAACATATTCCTATACATGAAACTATGTCATTCTTCGGCCGATTGCCGGCCATTAGCGATTAACTTGGGAAACGGGAGCTGGCGCAAATGCATTATAAGAGCATGCCTTTAAGGAGAGAGTTCAATATTAATAAAATAGTGACCATTCATTACTATGAGTTTTCCAAGGACTTTACCTTTAGCGGAGAAAGACACAATTTCTGGGAGTTTTTGTATGTTGACGAGGGACAAGTTGAGGTTGCCGCAGAGAAAAACAACTTTACGCTCAGCCAGGGCGAAATAATATTTCACAAACCCAATGAGCTTCATAGTGTCTGGGCAAACAGAAAAACAGCTCCTAATGCAATTGTAATATGCTTTGAGTGCAACAGTCCTTCCATGAAGTTTTTTCATAATAAAATATTCAGCTTGGGAGATGAGGAAAGAGGCATACTTGCCAATATTATAAAGGAAGCTTACAATGCTTATTGTTCACCGCTTGGTGATCCTGAAAAAAATATTCTGATCAGAAAAGAAGATCAGGTTTTTGGCTGTGAACAGCTGATAAAGGCTTATCTTGAAATTCTCTTGATAACCATTGTACGAAAAGGAAAATTTCTTACATATAAAAGAAAACTTTCATCTACAGTCAAAGAAAACAATGAAAATGATATTGTGCAAAGAATAATAGAGTTTATGAAAAGAAATATTTCCACCAACCTTTCCCTTAAAGAACTCTGTCACTTTTTTAATGTGGGCAGGACTTATCTTACATGTATATTTAAAAGAAGGACGGGTATGGGAGTAATAGAGTATTTCAGAAATTTGAAAATTGAGCAGGCCAAAATATTGATAAGGGAAGGAAACCATAATTTCACAGAGATATCGGAATTGCTGGGCTACAGCAGCGTACACTATTTTTCAAGACATTTCAAACAAGCTACAGGCTTTGCACCGACAAACTATGCCAGGTCTATTAAGATAAGAGTATAATGCAACAGGGGACGGTGTGAACGCCCCCTGTATTTTTTTGCCTGGTTATTGGCTAATTCCGGTTTATTGAACCACTTATTTAGGCTGGATATAACCTTCCGCCTTAAGGAGCTCGGCGATAAGAACGGCTCCTCCGGCAGCTCCGCGCAATGTATTGTGGGAAAGACAAACGAATTTGTAATCAAACAATATATCTTCCCTCAGCCTGCCTACAGTAATTCCCATGCCGTTTTCAGCGTCCCTGTCAAGCCTGGTCTGAGGCCTGTTTTCTTCAGTGAAATACTTGATAAACTGCTTTGGCGCGCTGGGTAGCCCAAGAACCTGGGGCTTTCCTTTGTATTCTGACCACAGCTTAAGTATTTCTTCCTTTGACGGCTTGTTTTCAAATGATACGAAAACTGCAGCCATGTGTCCGTCAGTCACAGGCACCCGTATGCATTGGGTTGTTATTGTAGGACTTTCAGCTTTTACTATCTGTCCGTTTTCAATTCTTCCCCAAATTTTCAATGGCTCCTGTTCGCTTTTTTCTTCCTCCCCGCTTATATAGGGGATGATATTGTCGACCATTTCAGGCCAGTCCTTAAATGTTTTGCCTGCTCCAGAAATTGCCTGGTATGTGCAAGCAGTAACATTTTTAGGACCAAAGCTCATAAGCGGATGAAGAGCCGGTACGTAGCTTTGTATGGAGCAATTAGGTTTTACAGCTATAAAACCGTTCTTTGTCCCAAGGCGTTTTTTCTGGCTGTTTATTATTTCAAGATGGGCATCATTTATCTCAGGAATAACCATCGGAACATCAGGAGTCCAGCGGTGCGCAGAGTTATTTGAAACAACAGGTGTTTCAGCCTTTGCGTACTTTTCTTCCAGCTCTCTTATCTCTTCTTTTTTCATATCTACAGCGCAGAATACGAAGTCAACATCACTGCAAACTTCTTCTACATTTGCAGCATTTTTTACAATTATACTCTTGACTTTTTCCGGGATGGGTGTGTTAAGCTTCCATCTGTCCCCAACCGCTTCAATATATGATTTTCCAGCGGATTTTTCGCTGGCAGCAATTGTTACAACTTCAAACCACGGATGATTGTCCAGAAGAGAAATAAAACGCTGTCCGACCATTCCGGTTCCGCCAACTATGCCTACCTTTAATTTTTTGCTCATATTTTACCCCCTCATATAAAAAGCTTTAATATGAATTTATATTTATTATTCTATTCATATACATATGTCCGCGTACCGAACACATATGTCTTTATATTGTGTAATTTTAACATATGATTTATAAAAAAACAAGGTGCATGAAAAAAATAGTTGCTGGAAATTTGTTAATCAATTTATCAAGCTCCTCGAGACCAGCTGCCGTCATCGTCATACATGGTCATAACAGGATCCAACTCAGGAAATTGATATTCACTTAGCGGTATTTCCTGCAATATTCTGACGCTTGCATTAAAATACGATACAAGGTTCACATTGTTTTCCATAAGAATATGCTTCAGCGCTGCATTTTCCCATTCTACCCATCTGGCATATCTGGAGCGCTCTTCCATGTAAAGCTTGATTGTTTCCAAGTTGTCTGAGGCGCTAAGGAGTTCTTCGCATATAAAGGTATTGCAGATTACGTTTCGATAACGAGGGGGTATGGTACAGCCATGTCCGCTTTTTACAAAAGGACACGCTCTGAAGAAAATTGTAAGGTCTCTGATGTCCTTAAAATCCTGCAGTTTCCCCTTTTTCAGATAATCATCGTATAACGACTTATCGAAAAAGCCTTTTGTTTGAATGCTGTACGGCTGGACAACGGTTCCGGGGTGTTTCAGTATCGTGTCAAGCACTATCAGCCCTTCGAGCGTTTTTACCATCCTTTGTATATCCAAAAGTGAAAATTCCGGAAAGTAAAAACAGCAGCCCCTGTCCTTAACACTGCAAAGGCTTGTGCCGAAAGTACTGGTACAATTAGCGCAATCGGTACATACATAACGTGGATTGTTCCCATCTATTTCCACAAATATTTTTCCCATTTGTTTACTCCCCACCTATTAATATCCATTACGGTCTAAAAAAATATACTTTTTAATTATAACTGCGTAAAACTTAGCCGCACAAATTCATAATTTGTTTTTTTAAGAACTATTTTTAGCCAGGTTGGCTAATTATAAAAAAATTTGTTTTTCATGCTTAACCATAATTTATTTTTTGAGGTTATGCTTTTTATTTTTAATTACTAAGTAGTAATGAGCGGGAGGCAAGGGGCGGCAATGAATATGAACTCGTCAATAGGCAAGGTATGAGGGATAAGACACAACAGGTTGCATATT
>DULF01000213.1 GCA_012840535.1 Clostridiaceae bacterium | reverse complement strand
TTGATTGTGATATTCCGTCTGAATTGTGTGTAATTGTTACAAGTACTTTTTTATCTTTTAAAGTATTTAATGCAGCAATTGAAAACTCATTTCCGTTTCCAGTTATACTTACACTACCACCATCTGAAATATTAACAGCAGTTGCTGTGAAATTTGTTGATGCATAATCAAATACATTACCATATTGGTCAACAGCTGCATATTTAATTGGTTGTGCAGCAGACTCTGCAGTTAAAACCTCAGTTGTAATAGTAAAAGATACCATCTTCTGTGCTTCTATCTTTAATGGAGTTTCTATTCCTTCAGCTATTACTGTGTAGTCCCCAGCTACGAAGTTTGCTTCACTAGTAAGAATAGCAGTTTTCTTATCTTCTGAATAGGTAACTGTTACATCCTGTGGTACAAAGCCAAGTTTTACTTCAAATTTTGCAGTTGCAGGATCAAATGCTTTATTAGCTGTAACTTCTATAACGTTAGCTGCTGTTGCTTTAACATCAACTTTCAATTCATCAGCAATGAGTCCTTCTTCGATGGCCTTAGCTTTGTCAACAATACCATCTTCTACGAGTTTCTCGATAAGAGTCTTGCCGCCTTCTTTAGTTTCGGTCTTCAAAGCTTCTACTATAGCTACTGCGAGGTCATCGTTTGTAACGCTCTCAGCATCAGCTATCTTTGAGAGGCCTTTGTCAGCTGCAAATTCTATTGTTCCGGCCCAGTCGAAATCATAATCTTCGCTGTCGCCAACTTTAGCTTTGTATCCCAGAGCTTCAAGCAATACCTTGTAAATCATCTGGGCTGAAGCTTTACCATTGGGATCGAAGGAACCGTCAGGATTTCCAACCCATCCCAGATCGGGGTTAGCTTTCAGATAAGCAAGAACGTTTCTTCCGCCTGCCCAGTTAACCTGGTCAGCATCTGTAAAATTGTCTTCCCACTCATCGTATGCAAGCGCTTCTTGATCTTTTCCTAAGAGCCTTAAGAAAATTATAGCTGCTTGCAGTCTTACTGTTTCTTTTGCGAGATATTCGCTGGTAACGCCGCTGCCTTCACCAAGTAAAACCCCAAGGTTTTCGCAGGTCTGTGCGTCAGCTGAAATCTCGCCCTCAGCGAATGCAGGAACCATCATTGTAGCCATCATGGCTATTGCGATGATTACCGCTAAAAGCTTCTTGAGATTTTTCATAACTCTCAAATCCTCCTTGTTTTTTTTTGGGACAGGTCACTAAAAACAAGGCGGGTTACGCCCGTCCCTTATGTAGAATAACCCGACTGTTTCAATTTGTTCAAGAAAGGCATTGGTACCTATCTTGAATTCAAATTGATTATATCATCGCCCTTTTTACCAGTCAACATATTGAAACCAAGTGTAAAGAAACTGTAACAGATTTGCAATAATGCTTATCTGCCACCTGTCCTCCACCTGACCTCATGTATACCGACTGGCAAATCAGGCTGACAATATATGTCCGTTATTAACATACAATTTACAACAGGCGGCAGGGGTTACCCCTTTGCCAAAAAACAATGGCAGCATACCCTCGCCACATGAAAATTATACCATCATTGTCCCCTTTTTTCAATGAGTTTGTCATTATAAAACGTATATTTTCTGATTTTTTCGTGAATTGACCTAATGTGCCGATATGAATGTAATAAGTGAATTATTAAAGCCGGCTTGAAGCCGGCTTTAGTTACGCTTCACTTTGGAGTTAGTTACTGCCTGAGGCTCCTTTCAGCCATTTCTATGGCTTTCTTTACTATATTGCCGCAGTCCCTCGATGTCACGGAACCCCAGCCTTCAGTAACAACCGTGTCGTAGACACCCAGCTCCTTTGCTATCTCAGCCTTAAGGCTTTCAGACATTAAGCTTCTTCGTCTACTCACAGTCCATTCCTCCTTTTCCACGGCATAAGCCGTTTATTATGAGCGTACTTATTTTAGTATTTGCAATATTGATATACATAATGAAAGTAATTTTTGCCGCTCAGGTTACATTTTTTATATTATGTTAATATACTGGTAATGGTTGGAACAAAAATGCGCTAAAAGGTGGTTTGAAATGTCGTTTTCAGAAAGAGAGCTTTTTGCCCGGCTTATCAAATGCGAAGCCGGCGGTGAAGGCGTAAACGGAATGAAGGCAGTGGCAACCGTGGTAATGAACAGGGTACACGTCCCTTATGGCGAGTACCAGAGAGTATGCCAGGGCAGCCTGCGAAGTGTTATCGAGCAGCCTTACCAGTTCACCTGCATGATGCCCGAGGTGTATGGAGAAGTAAATCCGCAGACTGTATGGGCAACTCCCCCGGAACAACAGCATTATGACATAGCTGACTGGGCGCTTGCCGGAAACCAGCTTGCAGCGGCCGGTGACTGCCTTTGGTACTATAATCCTTTCAGCCCCGAATGTGAGCCTTATTTTCCGCGCAACCGCACAGGAAGCTACTTTAACAGAATAGGACAGCACTGCTTCTACCTGCCGACGCCGCTATACGCGCAGACTTAGATTGAATAACATTCATTTTTCCCTGGAAAGGAGGATATTATATGTCAGGCTATGAAAATATATATGGACGGCAGATGTATTATCCACAGCAGGCAAATTCGCAGATGCCTACAGGCATACCCACCGGCCCCTCATCAGCCCCGGTTACACCTTCCGCCCCGGCAGGCGTCCCGGCCCCCTCCGCTGCGCAGGTGCCGACGACAGTGCAAAGCACTATGTATATACCCGGGTTTTTAAGAACGCAGATAGGCAGGATGATAAGGGTGGAATTTTTAATCGGGACAAACGGCCCCCTTGTTGACAGGACAGGAACCCTGCTGGCCGTCGGCGCAAGCTACATTCTGCTCCGCCCCATCAACTCTGATGACATTTTGCTTTGCGATATTTACTCAATCAAATTCGTGACAATTATATTGTAAGCATGCCTTTGGGCATACGGCATTAAAGGAAGAGCTTTTAACCCTTCCTTTAATGCTTCGCCTGTACCCGCCCCCTTTGGCCTTACATTTTTTCCGGCCTTGAGGGCCTTGATATTTCGCTCAGAGCTTCGGCAGCCTCCATATCATACATTGTGTTTGCCGCAACGTCGCCAAGGGAGACCATACCCACCAGCTTGTTGTTTTCCACAACAGGCATCCTTCTTATTTTATTGCTTGACATAATTGCGGTTACCTCCCTTATGTCCATATCCGGCGTGACGGTTGTAACTTGCGAGGTCATGACGTCCTTTACAGGGGTATTCATCGGATTGTTCCCATGGGCTACATTCCTCACTGCTATATCCCTGTCGGTGACTATTCCGACAACGCCGCTCTGGTCACACACAGGGACAGAGCCTATATTGTGCTTCTGCATAAGCTGGGCGGCATCTACGACTGTGGAATTCGGGTCAACATACGCCACGTTTTTTGTCATTATATCCCTTACCTTCAAGATTACCATCCTCCTTAAATTCAATTTCAGTCCTATTTTTCCCGAAGAATCAGAAAATAATCATGGCCATGTGGAAGAATTGTGGATATTATAAAACTGTGAAAACCGCTGCCTGTCAAAAAAAGGACAGGCTTTCCTTGTTTTATCCTCTTTATCCACATGGTTGTGGATAATTTATTTTCAGTTGTGAATTCTTGAAATGCGCTATTTTTCTTGGTTGACAGGTTTATAATTATGTTAACGGCGAAAATAATGAAAAAACCTGTGGATATTTTTTGGTTTTATCCACAGGTCGTCATTACGACTTAACGCCTTTTCCAGGCGTTAAGTCGCAGGTACGAGGTTATAGGTACGAGGTAAGAAATAATTTAATTAACGCCTTTTCCAGGCGTTAAGTCGCAGGTAATAGGTAATAGGTAAGAGGTAAGAGGTAAGAGGTAATAGATACGAGGTAAGAGGTTATGGGTTTTTTTGGTTATTAGCTTTTGAACGCACGTTGATAAGAGATCCAAGTTTTTTTCCTATTGTTTCACACTTCTCAATTAAATCTCTTAACACATCATCACATATATACCCGATTTCATTGGCTATCTCTAACTGGGTAATAAGTTCAGCAATAGATCCTTTTGCTATATAAAAAAATCTTACAGCTTCCCTATTACTGCCTCTTTCATCTCCTTCGGCAATATTGCTGGGTATACTCACTGCTGCACGTCTGATCTGATCCCGTAAACTACCATCTTTTAAAAATCCAGGCTTATTTGTTTCTTTATAAACTTCCACTGCCAATTTTTTAGATTCTTTCCAGACTTCTAAATCTTTAAAACCAACCCTGCCCAAAGATATCCCTCCGCACCTAAGAGCCACAAGCCTTGCCCCTCACCTATTACCTCGTACCCCTTACCTCGTACCCCTTACCACTCACCTATTACCTCGTACCCCTTACCTCGTACCTCTTACCTGAAGCGTAAGCTTATATCAAAGGCTTTTACTGAATGGGTCAGGGATCCTACTGAGATAATATCAACACCGGTACATGCTATGTCATAAACATTATCCAGACTTACATTGCCCGAAGCCTCAACTACTACTCTCTTGTTGATGAGCTTTACGGCCTCCTTCATTAAATCAAGGCTCATATTGTCAAGCATTATTATATCCGCGCCCGCTTCAAGTGCTTCTTTAACCTGATCCAGGGATTCCGTTTCAACTTCTATCTTCACGGTATGGGGTATGCGGTTTTTTACCATTTCAACGGCTTTTTTGATGCTTCCGGCGGATTTAATGTGGTTGTCTTTTATAAGTACACCGTCTGAAAGGCAGTACCTGTGGTTTTCACCGCCGCCCATCCTCACTGCGTACTTGTCAAGGTATCTTAACCCCGGCACTGTCTTTCTTGTATCCACAATTTTAACGGGAAGTCCCTTTACTTTTTCACAAAACTCCGCTGTTTTTGTGGATATTCCCGACATACGCTGCAGCAAATTGAGGGCTGTCCTTTCTCCTTTTAAAATAGCCCGAGTGCTTCCTTCCACTTCTGCAATAACATCCCCGCACGATACCCTGTCTCCGTCTTTTATGTTCTTTTTAAATACAATGTTTACATCAAGCAGTTTGAAAACCCTTTCCGCCACATCAAGCCCTGATATTATACCCGACGCTTTCGCAATAAATACGCCTTTTGAAACGGATGAAGGGCCGATTATGCTGTCAGTGGTTATGTCGCCCATGGGCATGTCTTCTTTCAAGGCGTTAAGTATCAGTTCATCAATATGTATTGGGTCAAGCATGATTATCCTCCTTTTCATGACACGGGGACAGTCCCTCAGATGAATAACCACGGGGACAGTCCCTCTGGCACACAAGGTATGCCAGAGGAACAGTCCCCATGATTTCAAGCCGTCAATATATATAGGATCAAGCATTGTTAACCTCCAGTGATTTTATTATGTGCCGCTTCCAGTTTATGTCATCCCGTTTGTCAAAGTCCGAACGGTAATGGGCGCCTCTGCTTTCTTCACGCTCCAAGGCCGACTCTATGACAAGTTTTGAAAGCAGCGCCATATTTTGAATTTCAAATTCCTCCATGGTTTCATTTTTCATATCCGACAACAGGCCAATATAATAGTCTATTTTCCTTTTTGCTTCAAGGAGCCCTTCCCTGTTCCTGATAATACCTACTTTTTCAGTCATGGTTTTTTGGATGTCGGCACGAATCCTGCCTATATCCAGATTCTTCCTTACACGGCCGGTTTTGTAGCTTACTTTAAATGTGCTTCTCCTGCCTTTGTTTTCTCTTAATATTTTTGTTACTTCATCACCGATTTTGCGGCCGAATACAAGGCCTTCCAGCATGGAGTTGCTTGCCAGCCTGTTGGCTCCGTGTATCCCGTTGCACGCGGCCTCACCGCATGCGTAGAAACCTTTGATTTTCGTCCTTCCGAATACGTCGGTTTTAATTCCGCCCATGCAGTAATGCTCGGCAGGCGCTACAGGAATGTAGTCCTTTGAAATGTCTATTCCATAGCTGAGACATGTTTTAAAAATGTTTGGGAACCTGTGTTCAAGATACTCCCTGTCTTTAAAAGTGATGTCCAGGTATACGTTTGTGGAATCCGTCTTTTTCATCTCCTGGAAAATTGCTCTTGAAACAACGTCCCTGGGGGCTAGTTCGCACAACTCATGGTATTCCGGCATGAAGCGTTTTCCGTATTTATTCCTGAGCAGCGCCCCTTCTCCCCTTACAGCTTCAGATATCAGGAAACTTTTGTTTTCGGGATGGTAGAGCACCGTAGGATGGAACTGTACGAATTCCAGGTCCATTAATTC
>DULF01000212.1 GCA_012840535.1 Clostridiaceae bacterium | reverse complement strand
GAGGATAGAAGCAAATCTACGGAGGGAAAAGCGGTCGCAATATATCAACGCAGAAAACAAGCGCACTAAACTATATTTTGGAGAGCTCAGCTTCGATATAAGAGAACGTACTGTAAAGATAAATAATGAGCCTATTGCGCTGACGAAACGTGAATACGATATCGTTGAACTGCTGGCGCTTCATCCTGGACAAGTGTTTTCGAGGGAACACATCTACGAAAAGGTATGGGGATATGATTCGGAGGGTGATTCGGCGACAGTGGTGGAGCATATAAAAAAGATACGGGCGAAGTTCGCTGCTGTTACGCCATCTGTTGAGTACATTTCTACGGTTTGGGGTATTGGGTACAAATGGAATAAGCTTTGAGAAAAGGGGGGAATAAAAAGTGAAAAACCGATCGCTCGTAACCCAGTTCAGGCTTGCATTTACTTGGATTGTTATTGCCAGCATAACTGCAACGGCTATCACCTATGCCATAGCTGCCGTATTATACATTAAAGCCCAGTACAAGAGCATCTATCCTGCAAATTATTATGAAAGGCAAATACCTGATATTGATGCTTATATCCGCGATAAAAATACTGCTCTGCTCTTACAGTCAGGGGAAGAGGGACTGCAAAGAACAATCAGCGGAAATGGCATATACTATCAAGTTCTGGACGGGGAAGGCAATTTACTGTACGGAACGTATCATGAAAAAATCTTTAATGATAAATCCGAACTTTATAGCCGGTTAAATACTACTATTAAGAAACAGAATTACTATATACACACTGTTCCCATTATTGATGATAATGGAAAAATTTTAGGTGCAGTCACTCTCTTATATCGGTTAAAAATTTCATATGTAGGAGCCCGTGGCTGGTGGGTGATTGCTGTTCTTACCGTTGCCTTAATTTCTCCTTTTCTCTACATCCTTGGCTTTACCATGTTGTTTTCCAGGATTTTCGTAAATAATATAAACAGGCCATTGCAATTATTGATGGATGCTTCCCGGAAAATTAAAGAAAAAGACTTGGACTTTGAAATTGACTATTGTTCAGACAATGAGCTTGGCAAACTTTGTGTTGCGTTTTCCGAAATGAAAGATGAATTGAAAAAATCATTATCCGCACAATGGAAAATGGAACAGGAACGGGTGGAGATGATTGAAGCACTGGCTCATGATTTAAAAGCTCCACTGTCTATAATAAGGGGGTATTCTGAAGCGTTGATAGATGCCAATATTGACGGCGGTGAAAAATTGCGTAAGTACCTGGAAATCATAAAAGGTAATGCAGAAAAATGTTCTACTCTTGTGCAGCAGATGCAATATACCATGGATTTGGAAAGATCCGATGTGCAATTGCAGCTTGTTCCTGTCAAACTGTCTGAATTTCTTGAACAAAAGGTGCATCAGTACGAATTGCATGCAAAGCAAAAGGAAATTACCATTACCTTAAATGTGCAAGGTGAAACCGAAACATCAATTTTCATTGATAAAGATAAGCTGGAACGTATTCTTGATAATATCGTATCCAATAGTCTACAATATACTCCAACAGGTGGCAGGATTAACATATCTGTAAGAGCAGAAAAGGAAAACATATTTTACGAAATATGCGACTCCGGCAGTGGTTTCAGCAAAAAAGATCTGGAAAAGGCTTTTGATAAGTTCTACCGGGGGGATGAAGCTCGTAGAAGCAAAGACGGGCATTCCGGCTTGGGGCTCTTTATCGTCAAGCAATTATTAGAACAGCTCGAGGGGTCAATTAAGCTAAGCAATAAAGAGTCTGGTGGAGCATGTGTAACATTTCAGCATAAAGTGTTTAGGAATATTTTTTAATGGTATAGGTCGATGTGTTTCCTTTTGTCTGCTCGTCCTAAAGAGATAAAATGTGTCCATGGGAATATATCGAGGAGGACTTTTAGGATGAAATTTAAGCTCTAAACATCAGGAAGGTTTAATACTGGTTTCACTACTTCACATGGAGTCATTGCGATCCATTGAACAAGTGATACAACAACAAAATGATCGCTGTTAAAGACTTCAAGAAATTGCAGAGTTTCATCGCCAATGTATACACGTCATGAAGCCATGACATGCACCTGAACTTGCAATGGATGGCCATAAATCATGCATGTTAAGAATTTGTTATCCTGGTATACAATTTATGAATTCCGAATTTCCAGCACAGCAGCATGCCAACGACGGCACCGACCACGGCCTGAAGTATCTGGAAAGGTAACTTCAGCAAAGCATACTCCGGAGTGCTGTAAACGAAGGCTCTTCCCAATGAATACCCGACTACCATGATGACAGCACCGACAGCAACTCCTATTCCCGATGCAAGATGTAGCTTGTTTTTCAAAAATCTGTGCGAAAATACTGAAATTACAACAGACTGAAGGCCATGAGTAACAAGGGAAACAAACATAGGCACAGGGTAGAACAGGTGTAAGTGTTGTTACCGTTGAGCATGCGATTGCATTGCTGAGTGAAGAAGGTTATATTGAAACTCGTCAACGCAGTGACTGTTTTGTTATATACCATAAATCTGATTTTCATGGAGCTCCGGTGTTGCAGAGCAGCACGTTTCCTAAAATCCAGCTACAATCCAGCAGTGTGGGAGATTTTCCGTTTTCGGTATTTGCCAAGACCATGAGAAAAGTATTGGCTTATTACGGAAACAGGATTTTTGTAAAATCTCCAAACAGCGGATGTGATGAACTTAGAACGGAAATCTGTTCATATCTGGCAAGAAGCCGCGGAATACTCGTAAAGCCGTCACAGATTATCGTAGGATCCGGTGCAGAATACCTTTATGGCCTGATTGCCCAGCTTTTCAGAAGCAGGAAAAAATTTGCCCTTGAACAGCCATCATACGACAAGATCAGGAAAGTCTATGAAGCGATGGGCATTCAATGCGATATGCTTTCGATGACTCAGGATGGCATATCTTCAAAAGAGTTGGAACGAACAGATGCAACCATATTGCATGTCACTCCGTTTAATAGTTTTCCAAGCGGCGTTACCACCTGTATATCAAAGAAACATGAATACCTTCATTGGGCGAAGCAAAGAGATGGTTTTATTATTGAGGATAATTATGATTCTGAACTGACGGTTTCTAAAAAGCCAGAGGATTCTCTCTTTTCCATAACCACCGATTCCAATGTGGTTTATGTCAATACATTTTCAAAAACCATTGCCCCATCCATGCGTATCGGTTATATGATTCTGCCGGAAAAACTGCTGGAAGATTTTCAGTGCCGGCTTGGTTTTTATTCTTGTACGGTACCTGTATTTGAGCAGCTCGTCCTTGCTGAGTTGCTGCGCAATGGTGATTTTGAGCGACATATAAACCGGGTCAGGAGAAAAAAGCGGAAAGCGGTTAATGTCATTGGCAATGACAATCTGAATTCGGCAAAATCCATTAGACATGTTTTTCTGAATGCCCACGTTGAGAATGCCGTCTTGATAACAAGAGCGTAGACTTTGATATTACTGGGCTTATAGGAATATATCCAATTTGCTTGGAGATTCAAAAGCTTTATTATACACCTCCACCTTAAGGGCGTATTGCAGGCGCAGGCTTATTTTACCCTTTAAAAAATGCTGCAATAAAATTACCACAATGATAAGAACGGAGGAAGTGATGATGAATTCTGTCATTTTTCCCACACCTTGACTTCAGTTTAAATATTCCGTTACCTCTCTGCCGGTTCGCGGCGACGCTTCCCACAGGCATCAATTCCGTCAACTTGTCTATAATAATTTCTCATTAAACTAATTGATACCGGTATGGAACTTATTCACATCCTCATATGTCAAAATCAATAATGTTAAATTTTTACGTGGGGGGTTATGTATTATGAGGAAAAAATTATGCTTCGTCATACTCACTGCAATTACAATTTTCTTGCTGTATCCGGCAATAGGTTACGCAGATTCACCGATTACGTCGACTGAATTTTATGTTTCATATCTTGATGTTGACATCGTGGAAAAAGCAAGCGAAATGGATTATATTGATGAGGAAATTGCAAGGTATTTATCAGACCCCGAAAACCCGCTCGATATTAAAGCTGCGGTTATAAATGCAATAGGCTGGAGGTTTGAAGAGAAGGACAATGCAGAACGGTACTCCGGTTTTATTTTTGGAAAGCCATTGGGTGAATTGGATTTTGATACTGTACCTGCCCATGATCTTTTCTGTATCGGTTATCTTATGGCTATGGACAATTATTTTGAGCCCGAACGCGCGATTCCTCTGCTTGAAAAGGCGTGCGAAGCATTTCCCGGCAGCTTTACCGCAGCGATGATTAATGCCCTGGTAAAAGCCCAGGCAGCCATGATTATTGAAAACAAGTGGGAAACTATATGGGCTCTTGCAGATAATGTTGTTCGGAATAAGAACCTGGAAATGGATATGCGGCCGGAAGCTGTAGATATAATAATGGATTACATGATTTTATTCAAAAGTTATGCACCTGAATTGAACGTCAATGGAAAAACTGTTGAAACAGATACCGAGCCTTATGTTTTTATTGACGTCGAAATGTTGCTGCCGGTCCGGTTTGTAATAGAAGGCCTAGGCGGTGGTGTGGCCTGGAACGGTAAAAATAAAATTGTCACGTGCATGTTAAATGATACCGTGATTATATTAAAGATTAACAGCAAAGACGTTCTTGTTGATTATGAATGTAAAACTCTTGATGCCGAAATAACAACGATAAACAACAGGACGTATGTTCCAGCGTCATTTATCCGTGAAGCGTTAGGAGTTGATGTTCAGTTGAATGAAAATACCCGGGTTGTGAATGTTATTGGGAATTATGGTATAGGGAATTAAATATCATGTTAGATGAATATGAAAAACTGGTGTACTATTGATACAAAAACTCAAGAGGATATACAACAGCAAAGGTGCTTTGGGTTATTGTCCGCAGCACCTTTATTGTTGTATTACGTTATAGCAGGTTTGATTTGTCACTTCTGTGCCTGCATAATAACTTTGGATGTTCCTGGTTCATCCCCGGAAGTTGAAGAAGATATCGGAAAAACTATATTTATATTGAGTACCGGCACAAAAACAGGTGTATTGCCATCCTCATCAGACAAGACGATAATACCGTATTCATTCTTATAAACCATTCCTGCTGCGAATATTATTGCTCCTCCCCACAGTTGAACTCTTGTTGAAACAGGAAAATATTCGTAATATGAGGCTAACAGGTTCGTGTCAAAACCCGGGGCTAATTTTGGCGGAGTAAGATACGTAATGGAAGGATTATAAACCGAACCACTACCCAGGTAAATTGCTACAATGGAATTTAACGGAATAACTTTTTTCTGGCCTGCTTCATCTAAAATGAATAAAGCGCCAAATGTTCCGGGTGATGGTTTAAAAAGCTCAAGCGGAGTTCCGGTAATATTTGAAGATGATAATACATTTGTAAAGACGGTAAATTCATTTGTGGGATACAGGTTAATAAGCTGTTCAATGACATGAGCCAGTTGTTCATAGGCAAAATCAGTTCCGGTGGTGTCAGCGGGAGCTTCGGTGTAAGTCAGGACCAGCCTGGGGAAATAAGGTTCATAAACAATATTATTGCTGGCAAACTGGACAATTGTGATACCATCATTATTGGTAAGTGCTATTCCGTAATTTGGGCTCGTTCCGCTTAACCATTCGTTAACGAGAGATGTCACATCAATTTCAACAGTCTTATACAAGTCCTCTGTTGTAATATTTATTTGAGAGGCTGTAGATATAAAGGAGGGCTGCGTATTGTAAGTTACTGTTGTGGCATTGAATGGACTTGTAACTTTATTTACAACAACAGGACTTGGGACATCGCCGCTTTTTACGATAACCGACAATTGAAGAATGGCGCTGTCTACAGAAGTTACCGGCAATGTTGGCAATTCTACTTCCAGTAGACTTATGCAATGCTGAAAAACCGGATCTGTACCAGTATAAAGCAGGGGATAGGAAGAATGGTTGTTATCCGGCATTGCAGAGGACACAAAAGTAGTAAGCGGCAAATTAATCGTGACAGACGGCATGAATTATCACTTCCCTTGAAAACATGGATTTGCATAATTAATCATATGCTTCCTCATATTATTTTGTTACTGCGTACAAGAAACGGCAGAATAATCTGAAGCTAAATATAATGCGAAAAATGCAAGGAACTTAGTTCAACAAAATGCGTCATATGGTGTTAAGGAGGCTTAAATCAGCAACAGTTTTTGAAGGATAGAGAGGATGGATAAAACAATGAGGATAAAAAATGCAATATTAATTGTTTTGATCGGGATGTTGGTTATAACATCGAGTTGCTCAATGAATATTGATGAAGAATATGTACATCAGTCTAATGACTCTGTTACATCAAATATGAAAGAAGAACAAAATGAAGAGAATACCGTTCAGTCTGAGGATTCAATCCAGGACATTGCGGCTGCTCCAAGTTTGGGGGGAATATCTCTTGGAGATACTTCAGAGGATGTTGTTGCAAATCTGGGTGACAGTTATTCTGAAAGCACTGAGTCTGATGTTTCTGGTTTTATTGGTGAGGATCTGGCAATTTGGAATTACGATAACGGTATTACTGTGAGTATCGGTAAGACGTCAGGAAAAGTACTGAGGATCGTATCGTCAAGTCCGGATTTTAAAACTGATCTTGGAATAAAAGTTGGCGATGTTGCAGATACAGTGTTTAAAACTTATAAGCCTATGTTTAAGGAGGCTGTAAGCCGGCACAGCGACGAAACACTTGTAGGATGGTTTATTATGAAAGATGGAGCTGTCATAATTTTTGATTTTGACAAATCAGATGACACTTTAATAAATAGCGATATTACTTCGGACTCAGAAGTTGAGGAAATAATTCTTTCTTATTGGAAGTATTTTGACTGATGCATGTATGGCTGAATAAAATGATTTATTCCCTAGAAAAATGATTTCAAGGGAATTGTTATGGTGTCCGGCGAAGTCTGTCAGTGTGTCAAAAGAACCATCCCTGGGCATAAAGGCCTTTTATTGTAAAATATCAAGTTTTCAATTAATATAATGTTTATAGAGAAAATTGTTAAGTCGCTAAGTATATTGGATTTATAAAGTGTATTAGATTTTTATAAGCTGAGATAGAGAAAAATAAAGGTGAAATATGGTAATTGTATTTGCTGTAAATTGCTTTCATGCTGACGGCGATACTTCTTCAGGTTTTTCAGTCAAGGATTGGGCAGAAAAGCTGTCACAAAGGGGACATAAGATTCGAATAATTACATATGGTGATGATCTGGCAGATAAAAAAAATCAGGATTACACATTTGAAATTTTCCATGTTTCAGGAATGAAGCGCCCTTTTGCCGGTTTATTTTGCAGAAGGCAGCATAAATTGTCTGGAGAATTAAACAATATTAATATTACTAAGGCTGTATCCGGATCAGATGTTGTACATATCTGCCAGCCTTCGATGCTTGGAAGAGCAGTATACAAAGCAGCCAGGCGGTCAGGTATCCCTGTTGTTGCGGGATTTTACACTCAACCTGAAAATATTATACGTGGCAAGAGGCTGGTCTGGTTTAATCCAGCTGCGCATATCCTTTATTTTCTGTGGCGCTGGCTTTTTTACCGTAGATTTTTACATATACATTGTCTATCCAAATCTGTTGCTGCACAGCTTCGCGCTCATGGATACAAGGCATGGCTTCATGCCATATCGATTGAACAGGACTCCCTGGAACGCAGCATGAGAAGAATAGAAAGTATGTATTCTTCTTTATCCGAAAAACAAAATAAGAATGAATATGTCAAAGGCTGCTTGTTTAAATTGTTTTCCCGATTGTTCCATACAGGTTTTGCCATACCTCTCATGCAATTTTGGATGCGTGTTGTCCTTGGAGCCAGAATCCGGGGAAAAAGGAACCTCAGGGGAATTCGCGGTGCAGTAACGGTTTGTAATCATGTGCATTTCCTGGACAGTGTTATGGTTAGTTTGGCGCTGTTTCCGAGGAAAGCCACTTTCCCAACCTTTCCAAAGAATGTAAAGTCTCTTTTTCCGGGGAAAATAGTGCGAATACTCGGTGGTGTTCCTATTCCGGAAAGTATAGGAGAAACGAGGATTTTTTTTGATGAAATGGAATTTCTTTTGAGAAAAAATCATATAGTGCACATTTTCCCTGAAGGACTATTGAACCCATATGATACAGGTTTGCGGGGTTTTAGGAAAGGAGCTTTCCACTTGGCTGCTCAAGCCCGTGTTCCAATTGTCCCCATGTTAATCACTTTTTTGCCGCCTAAAGGCATATATAAATTGATACGCAAAAAACCGGTAATGACCCTTCATGTGGGGAAACCTATTGAACCTACAGATGCTGAACCTCAAACCGATGCGCAGCTTCGCATGAAAGTGACATATGAACAGATGAAAAGCATTGCAAAAAGAAACGTTAAAACAAAATGATATTGTTTACAGGATTGTTTTTTTGAGATGTGTTCCCGCGAACAGAATGTAACAGAAACAACGTAGAACAGCAATGCTATCAGCGCCTTTATAGTACGAGGCGAGGGTTTGTTTTATTAGACAGATTATATTTAGCACATAAATTCGAATAACTATATTTATAATAAAGGACGGTGAAAATGGCGAAATAAAGAAAAAGGATTTCGATGCAAGATATTGCCGATCGCTTCTAAAGCGCAGTTTTCTTACGGTTGAGAGAGTTTTTAAAATCTTTTATAAGCGGGGACACCCAGCATTTGTTTCCTTTGTAGATTTTCCAGGGGTGTTCACCAAACATATCCATTTCCGACTTGCTTATAACAGATTTCATTGTCAAAACCATTGACAGTCTACCTTTGCAATAGAGTTTTAAGCAACACGCATATAATTGCACAAACGGCCACACACAAATTATAGCACAAGGTGGAAATAATTGCACCGCACTTGACAAGGCATGATAGTGTCAACTTTTTGTAGGATTTTTCAGAACAAATCTTCTTTGGTAAAGCCTAAAACTAAATTAATTCAGCATGTTGGATGCAACGAAGAATCCTATATACCGGCGTTACCTTCCCCATTT
>DULF01000211.1 GCA_012840535.1 Clostridiaceae bacterium | reverse complement strand
CTTCCAACGGGCATACTTACCTTCCTGAGGATAAGCTTAAGGAATATGCTTCCCGATTGCTCGGAGTTGGCATTGAGAGCCTTAATGATGCCCTTGTTTCTCTTTTGTTTGATAATGAGGTATGCATGGAGAAAGGGGACGGTGTGAACAATATATACCTGTCTTCCTTACATCTTGCTGAGAACGGAGTCTGTAAGAGGCTTCTTGAATTATCATCCGTGGTGTTCCGAAGCGATATTTCTGATTTTGACTTGAAGATAGAGAGATTGCAGGCTGAAGAAGGAATTACACTTGCCGAAATGCAGAAAATTGCTATAAGAGAGGCCCTGGTAAACGGTCTGCTCGTAATTACAGGAGGACCTGGCACAGGCAAAACCACGATAATAAAAAGCATTATTAAACTCCTTGACAAAGAGGGTTACAGCATTGTATTGGCAGCACCTACGGGAAGAGCGGCAAAAAGGATGTCGGAGGCAACAGGATTCGAAGCCAAAACAATCCACAGGCTGTTGGAAATAGGATACATTGGGACGGATAATGAGCTTGTGTTTCAAAGAAATGAAAACAATCCGCTTGATGCAGACGTAATTATTATTGATGAGATGTCCATGGTTGACATACTGCTCATGTACCACCTGCTTAAGGCTGTCCCTCATGGGGCAAGGCTGATACTTGTCGGAGACGTAAACCAGCTTCCGTCGGTTGGGGCGGGTAATGTGCTGAAAGATATTATATCAAGCGGCGTTATCCAAACAGTCAGGCTTACGGAAATATACAGGCAGGCTGAAGAAAGCATGATTATTGTAAATGCCCACAGGATAAACAGGGGTGAACCTCCGTTACTTAATGCCGGTGGAAAAGATTTCTTTTTCATACAAAGAAACAGCCTTGAAAGCATAGTTAAAACAGTTGTTGAACTATGCAGTAAAAGACTGCCTGATACGTACGGATATGATCCCATGAAACATATACAGGTGCTAACGCCCATGAGAAAGGGACCAGCCGGTGTGCTTAATTTGAATGTGGAATTGCAGAAAGCCTTGAACCCTGCCGGCAAGAACAAAGCTGAAAAGAGTTTCAGGGATTTTGTCATGCGGGAAGGCGACCGTGTGATGCAGATCAGAAATAATTACAGTTTACGGTGGCGTAAAATAAACTCTGACATTGAAGAAGGTATGGGCGTATTTAACGGTGATACCGGAATAATCCATGAGATTGACGTGGACGAGCATAGGCTTACTGTTCTTTTTGACGATGACAAGGCTGTGGATTACGATTTGGCTGCCTTAGATGAAATAGAGCCGGCTTATGCAATTACAATACACAAAAGCCAGGGAAGCGAGTTTCCAGTTATTGTGCTTCCTGTGTTTCCGGGACCACAGATACTCCTTACCCGCAATTTATTATACACTGCTGTGACAAGGGCGAAAGACCTTGTTGTTATTGTCGGCATGGAAGACATATTATTCTATATGGTGTCGAACGAAAGGGAGACTTTAAGATATTCAAGCCTAAGCAGCAAGCTTGGCAGCTATTTCTCAAAGCTGGAAGGCCTGCTTTGCAGGTAGCGGGCCACCATAAGGCAGAGACTTCCCGTTGCCGTGATTTTAAGCAAGGAGCGCCTTCTTCCGTCCGGCCGGATAACGGAGGTTGAGCATCATGATGAAAGAATTAATAGGACTGTTATTTCCTCCAAAATGTATTTTTTGCAGTAAAATTATAGATTTAAAAGCCGATATAGAAATATGCAGGGACTGTTATAAACTGATACCGTTTGTTGAACAGAAATCGGTAATTCCGTTCAGCGTTCCCGGGGGGTTAGGATGCTGTGACGGTGTTATATGCGCATGCAGATACACCGGAATTGTAAGAGATTCTCTCATAAAATACAAGTTTTATGACAAATCCGGGTTCTGCAGGGCATTTGCCCGGCTAATAGCCGAAAAGATTAAGAATATGGCAGTATACCGGGAATTTGATGTGATTGTAAGCGTACCTTTACATAAACGCAGAGAGCATATGAGGGGGTACAACCAATCCCTGCTGATATCCAGAATACTAAGCAGGGAGTTGAAGTTGCCCGAAAAATCGAAAATCTTGAAGAGAAAAAAAGAAACGCATACCCAAAGCCTTTTGCCGCTGGATAAAAGAAGAAGCAACCTGCTCGGCGCTTTTGAGGTAAAGCACACAGATGAGATAAAAGACAAGACGGTTCTGCTTGTTGACGACATTATGACGACTGGAATTACGCTGAATGAATGCAGCAAGGTTTTAAAAGAGGCGGGAGCCAAAAAAGTAATTGCAGCAGTTGTTGCGTCAGGAAGGGATTTTTAAGGAGGTTGTTAGGATGCCTGATGTAAGGAATTGCAGAAAGTGCGGAAAGATTTTCAGTTACATAGGGGGCGTACCCATTTGCCCTTCATGCAGACAGCAAGAAGAGGAAATTTTTAAGAAAATAAAGGATTACCTTTATGAAAATCCCGGTGCAAGTGTGACTGAGGTATCCAGGGAGCTGGATGTCAGTATTGAATTAATTAAAAGGTTTTTAAGAGAAGGACGCCTGGAGATCGTGGGAGAAGAGGGTAAAAATCTGTTGCTGGAATGTGAAAACTGCGGAAGGGCGATTAATTCGGGGAGATACTGCAAAGATTGTGAGAGGGAGCTGCTTAAGGGGTTTCAAACAGCTGCAAATAAAATAAGCCAAAAAATTTCGGACAATCAGACAGGAAGTAGTGCTACAAAAATGAGGTATCTCCATAAACTTGATTACAAGCGCAGGGAAGAAGAATAATTTTCATCTAAATGTTTTATTGGGAAATACCGATATTATTTTTGAATGTAATGAATGTTCCACAGAAAAGCAGAAATTGTAGAAAGTGAGTGGTGATAGTGAAAATCTGGGGTGGGATAACCGGAGTTAGCAGGATATATGACAAGCAGAAAAAAATAGGCAGAGTGGGAGAAGTGTACGAAGCAACCTCCAAAAAAGATGTGTTATCCATTTCAAATAATGCAAAGGATTACCAGACGGTATTAAAGTCTTTGAAGAATATTCCGGACATACGCAAGGAAAAAGTAAAGGCGCTGATTGAGAAGTACGAAACCGGAAGATATAACGTAAACGGCAGGGATGTGGCTGATAAAATAATTAAATCGATAATTGATAAGAAAATATGAAAAAGCTGCCAGGCCGGAGAAGGGACGTGTAAGTCCCCTTTTTAATAAGAAGGCTCGGAAGAAGGATGGTGTTCTTCTTGGTTGCATCGCTTATAGACAAGCTTATTGATATCCTTGAACAGGAAAACGAGATATATACTGATATCCTGAATATGTCAAAAAACAAGACCGATATTATTGTAAAAGGCAAAATATCCGAACTTGAGAATATAGTAAAGCTGGAACAGTCATATATAGCTCGGATTGGCAAGCTTGAGAACGAACGCGAAGAGATTGTCGAAAAAATTGCCCGGCAATTGGTGCTTGATAAGGATGACATAAATATTTCAGGAATCATTAAGAAGCTTGATCAGGAAAATGCGGCAAGGCTTAAGACATGCAGGGAAAGCATAATGCTTACATTAAAAGAGCTTAAGTCAGTAAACGAGTTGAATTCAAATCTTACTAAAAATTCTCTTGAATACATTGATTTCTCGATAAATTTACTTGCTTCTATAGATTCAACTGCTAATAATTACAGTAATTCAGGGCGGGTTAACGATCCGAAAAAACGCAGTTTCCTGGATATGAAGCTGTAGAGTGATATGGAGGTATAACTATGGCAGTGGGTTTTGGCAGTTATGAAATCGCACGGTCAGGATTGTATGCAAGTGAACGCGGCCTTTTTGTTACAGGCCATAATATTTCCAACGCCAATACGCCGGGTTATGTAAGGCAGCAAGCCATGATAACCACAGCGCCCTATTTTACATTACAGAATAAATACGGGATGCAGCAGGTTGGCCTTGGAGCGGATATTGAACAAATAAGGCAGATACGCCATGCCTTTCTCGACAGTATATACAGGCAGGAGAATACTTTGCTGGGATATTGGGAAACAAGAAACAAAACTTTCCAGGATGTGCAGGCTATACTTGGAGAACCGCTGGGTACGGGACTCCAAAGTATTATGAACCAATTCTGGGACGCATGGCAGGAGCTTTCCAAGGAACCTGACAGTCTGACAGTCAGAGCGCTGGTATTGCAGAGGGGAGAAGCCCTTGTGAACCATATTAACCACCTGGGAGCCCAGCTTGACAAACTGCAGGATGACCTTAATTCGGAAATCAGGGTGCGTATTGATGAAATAAACCAGTTGACAAGCCAGATTGCAGAACTGAATCTGTTAATTATGAAAAATGAAGCTACCGGTGACTCTGCCAATGATTACCGGGATCAGAGGAACTTGCTTATAGACAGGCTTACAAAGCTTATAGATGTGGATATAATTGAAAACCAGTACGGGTCAATGACGATAACAGTCGGAGGACATTTTCTTGTAATTAACGATAAGAGTACCAATTTATATGCAGGACATACAGAAAAAAGCGGAATATTCTATGTGCCAATGCTGGAAGGAACTGAGATTGAAGTACCAATAAAAAACGGTATACTTAAGGGTCTGCTGGAGTCAAGAGGTTTAGCGGTTGAAACAGGGAATACAAATAATATTGTTTCTGTACTTAAAAATCAACTTAATACGCTGGTCCAGACCCTGGTAAATGAGGTCAACAGTTTGCATAGAAGCGGTAAAACCCTTGATAATCCTCCGCAGGACGGAGAGGATTTCTTTACTCTTATAAGTCCCATTCATCCTTATGAAATGGGCAATATCAGGCTAAATCCGATATTCTCCGAGCCAAACGGATTGAATTACATTGTGGCTTCAAAAGACGGCGCTCCGGGAATATCGGATTTAGCCTGATATTGCCCATTTCATAAGGATGAATGGGACT
>DULF01000210.1 GCA_012840535.1 Clostridiaceae bacterium | reverse complement strand
GCGATGTCTCCGGGCGAGATATATGTGCTTCTTTTGGCAGGCTTCAAGCCTGAAGAGATTTTTTACATAAGTAATAATGTTTCCGAGGAAGAAATGAAATTTGCCATTGACCGCGGAATAATTGTGAGCGTTGATTCGTTGTCCCAGCTTAAAATGTTAGGAAGGATCAATCCGGGCGGCAAAGTAGCGGTAAGATTTAATCCCGGAGTTGGCGCCGGGCATCATGAAAAGGTAGTTACGGCCGGAAAGAAAACCAAGTTCGGCGTGAATATGGACTTTGTGGATGAAGTAAAAAATATTGCTAAAGAATATAACCTTAAGATAGTGGGGATAAACCAGCATATAGGATCTCTTTTCATGGAAAGCAAGCCTTTTCTTGAAGGAGCCAGATCCCTTCTCTCAATAGCAGAGCAATTTGAAGATCTTGATTTTGTTGATTTTGGCGGTGGGTTTGGAATACCCTACCGCAAACAGGAGGGACAGGAAAGGCTTGATCTGTGTGAACTAGGCAGGGAATTGGACAAGCTGATCACGGAATGGACTGATAGATATGGGAAAAAGATACTCTTCAAAATTGAGCCTGGCCGCTATATTTCTGCTGAAAGCGGAGTGATTCTTGGGAAAGTGCATGCAAAGAAGAATAATTACGGAACTATATATGTAGGCACGGATATTGGGTTTAATGTGCTTATTAGGCCTGCAATGTATGATTCGCATCATGATATTGAAGTATACAACAAAGGAACATACAATAATAATGCGCAATTCGAAACGGTAACGATAGTAGGCAACATTTGCGAAAGCGGGGATATCCTTGCAAAGGACAGAAACCTTCCCTATATTAATGAAGGAGATATAATAGGAGTTATGGATGCAGGCGCATACGGCTATTCTATGAGCTCAAACTACAACAACCGTTTGAGGCCTGCGGAAGTTTTAATCAGGGAAGACGGCAGCGTAGCGCTGATAAGGAGAAGAGACACATTTGAAGACCTGGTAAGGAATTTCCAGGTTTAATGAGGGACACATGCAAGAAGGGAACATCCAGGTTAACTTAGGGAGTCCGTATGGACTCCCAAGTTTATATAGATTTTAAATCCTTGACACAGTGTATTAATGATTTTATAATTTACTTATTATTTTGAGTTGCACATCCGGGGGTCAAATTGTTGTTTTTGACTTCTTTTGATATATCCGGGGAGGGTTTTATGTATGCATAAAAAGTTGTTTATACCGGGACCGGTTGATGTAAGGGAAGATGTACTTGAAAAAATGTCAACGCCTATGATAGGGCACAGGACAAAAGATGCATCTGCCCTGCAAAGAAGCATATCTGAAAAAATGCGGAAGGTAATGTACACCGATAATGAGATTCTCCTGTCCACATCCTCAGGAAGCGGCTTAATGGAAGGAGCTGTCCGCTCATGTACCAGAAAGAGAGCTGCTGTATTTTCAGTTGGAGCTTTTGGAGACAGGTGGTACAAGATGGCGGTGACAAACGGGGTACCCGCAGACAAATTTACTTCTGAGCCGGGCAAACCAACGACACCTGAAATGGTTGATAAGGTTCTGTCTACGGGAAAATACGACCTTATTACCATAACACATAACGAAACGTCTACAGGAATTATGAACCCTGTCGAAGAAATTGCCGAAGTTATGCGTAAGTATCCTGAGGTGGTATATTGCCTTGATACAGTTAGTTCCATGGGAGGTACCAAAATTGAGGTTGACAGGCTGGGAGTTGATATTTGCATAACTTCAACCCAGAAATGTCTTGGATTGCCACCAGGAATGGCGATATGTTCGATTTCTCAGAAAGCTGTTGAAGCGGCAAAACAGGTTGAGTTCAGGGGAGTGTATTTTGACTTGCTTGAGCTGTATAATTACATACAAAAGAAGGATTACCAGTATCCTTCAACCCCTTCGCTTTCACACATGTTTGCTCTGGATTACCAGCTTGACAGGATACTTGAAGAAGGCCTTGAAAACAGGTTTGCAAGGCATCTTGAGATGGCAAAGTATGTACGTGAGTGGGCTAAAGAGTATTTTGACCTTTTCCCTGAAGAAAAATACGCTTCAAATACTCTCACTGTAATAAAAAATACAAGAAATATCAATGTGGCCGAACTAAATAAAAAGCTTGGCGAGTGCGGGTATATGATTTCAAACGGATACGGAGACCTGAAGGAACTGACTTTCAGAATTGCCCATATGGGTGATATCGGGTTGGACGGTATAAAAGAATTATTATCTACAATAAACAGTATTCTAAAACTAAATTAATAACGGCAATAAATTGAAAATATCAGTAAAACAAATTGAATCCTAGCTGGAATATCAATTAAAAACCTGATTTTACGGAGGTTTTAACAATGAAGATAATTGTAACGGAACGAATAGCAGAAGAGGGTATAGACTTTCTCAGACAAAAAGGTTTTGAAGTAGATGTAAAGCTTGGTATGTCGCATGATGAATTGTTGGAAATAATAGACGAATACGATGCGATTATTGTCAGGAGTGTAACCAAGGTAAACGCTCAAGTAATTGAAAAGGCAAAGAAACTTAAAGTTGTAGGCCGTGCCGGAAACGGCATAGACAATATTGACGTAGATGCTTGCACAAAAAGAGGGATTGTTGTTGTAAACACGCCTGAAGGCAATATTATGGCCGCTGCAGAACTCGCTGTAGGATTGGCATTCTGTGTATTCAGGAATATTCCGCAGGCAAATGCCGCAGCAAGGAAAAAAGATTTTAGAAGGAACAGATTTTTAGGCAATGAGCTGGACGGGAAAACAGCGGGAATTATCGGTTTAGGCAGGATAGGTTCCATTGTTGCCAGAAAGCTTAAAGGCTGCAATATGAGAGTAATCGCATACGACCCGTATATAACAGACGAAAGATTTAAGAAACTTGGGGTTGAGAAATGTGAGACATTAGAGGAATTATTGAAGCAGTCCGATCTGATTACGCTGCACACTCCGAAAACAGAAGAAACATATGGCATGATCGGCGAGAAAGAACTAAAACTTTGCAAAAAGGGTGTAAGGATTGTAAATGCAGCCAGAGGTGGCCTTGTCAATGAAAAAGCTTTATATAATGCTATCAAAGAGGGAATTGTGGCAGGAGCAGGCATAGATGTTCTTGACCCTGAACCCAGCTATGATAAAAAACCGGAAGAACAAACTTATACAAATCCGCTTCTGGAACTTGATAATGTAATTATAACGCCTCATCTTGGCGCATCAACCATGGAAGCCAACTATAATGTGGGTACGGCTATTGCTGAGCTTGTAGCAGGCGCTCTTAACGGAGAAATGGTTGCAGCGGTTAATATGCCTCCAATACAGAATAAAAACCTCTCTGAGCTGAAGCCTTATCTCACTTTGGCCGAAATGCTCGGTAAAATATACTACCAGGCTGAAAAGGAAACCGTCCATAAAATTGAAATTATATACAGCGGCGACCTGGCCGACAAGGAAACAAAGGTAATATCCTTGTCCGTTCTAAAAGGCTTTCTTGATCCTATAGTAAAAGAAAAAGTAAATTATGTAAATGCGGAACTAATACTGAAGAATATGGGAATAGAGCTTGTGGAGAGCAAGAGTTCATTTCTTGATAAGTACACAAACCTTATTACCGTCAAGTTTGTAACAAAAAACAGGCAGCTAAGTGTATCAGGCACCATATTTGCAAAGGAAGAAATGCGTATTGTGGATTTCTTCGGCTATAAACTTGATTTTGAACCTTCGCCTTATGTATTGGCTATCCAGAATATTGACAAACCCGG
>DULF01000023.1 GCA_012840535.1 Clostridiaceae bacterium | reverse complement strand
ACCATAACCATCACCTGTCCTGCGTAAAATTTTTTATAAGCAGAAAATATCAACAACGATATTATATACCCTTTTTGAAAGAAAATAAAACACTATGCACATTTATACTCTGCATTTTTGTGTTATCAAGCTGTTTTTTGTAATATAATTCACTGGATATTAATTCTTTTGTGTTTATTGAGGGGTATTTAATGAAAAAACAGTCATTCTTAAAGGGAGTCATGCTGCTTACTGCAGCAGGGATAATAGTCAAATTTATCGGGTTTGTTTACAGGGTGGTTTTAACAAACCTTCCTGGCTACGGGGATGAGGGGAACGGAATTTATGGAGCGGGATACCAGGTGTATCTGATACTTTACGCTATATCAACTACAGGTTTTCCTGCGGCCATATCCAGAATGGTTGCCGAAAAAATGGCAGGAAACGACTGGCGCGGCGCTCATAAAGTATTTAAGGTTTCGCTTGTTCTGCTTTCGGTTACAGGTGTTTTATTCTCACTGATTTTCTTTTTGTGTTCTGGATATATAGTGAAAATTATATCAAATGAAAGAACAGTATACACAATGATAGCCCTTTCGCCTACAATATTCTTTGTTTCATTGATGGCGGTTTTCAGAGGATACTTCCAGGGAATGAGGGATATGTCCCCACAGGCTAATTCGCAGATTATTGAACAGTCAGGCAAGACCGTTGCTACAGTGATCCTTGCGTATCTGCTTTTGCCCTATGGGGTTGAAATAGCTGCAGCAGGGGCAACACTCGGAACGACCATAGGTGCGGCAGTAGGAGCCGCTTATCTGATGTCCCTGTATAACAAGCGCAAAAAAGAACTATGGTCAAATATCAGAAGATTCTGTACCAGGAAGAAACAGGATTCCGTACCCTATATTATCAAAAACTTATTTAAAGTTTCAGTTCCGGTATCTTTGGGCGCTGTAATACTCACTGCCGCAAACATAATTGACCTTGCAACGGTAATGTCGCTTCTTTCAAAAGCCGGCATCGACAGTGGATTCGCAAACAGGCTGTATGGCATTTTAACCGGAAAGTGCTATGTCCTTGTCAGCTTTCCCGTAGCAGTCAGTACGGCGCTTGCAACCAGTCTTGTGCCAACAATAGCTGGCGCCAAAGCCAGCCGGGATTATAAATCCGTTCGGGACAAAATTCAGGCTTCGCTAAGACTGACAATACTTATAGGGCTTCCTTCATCTGCAGGAATGGCAATCTTGGCTGATCCGATTTTAAAAATGCTGTTTCCTGGGTCAAGTGAAGGGGCATTCTTATTGTCAACAAGCGCATTTATCGTAGTATTCATGGGAATGACTCAGACTCTTGCAGGAATTCTCCAGGGGCTTGGCAAGGTGCTGGTACCCACTGCCGGCTTGTTTGCCGGTGCATTGGTAAAACTTATTATAAACTTTTCATTAATGCCTTTACCTGCTATTAATATTAGAGGCGCTGTATATGGAACCCTTGCATGCTATATTGTATCAACGGTAGTAAACATGGTTGCACTAAAAAGGAATTTCAGGTTGAATTTAGACATCTGTAATCTTATAATTAAACCAGTGGTTGCCACGGTAATTATGGCGGCATTTACATACTTTGCATATTATTACCTGTATATGCTGACTGCCAGCAACTTTATTTCAACGGTGGGCGCAATACTGATTTCAGCAGTTGTGTTTGGCATACTGACGTTGGTGCTGCGTGTTGTAAAAATGGAAGAAATATCCATGCTTCCTTTTGGAGAGAATGTAAACAGGATATTTCGGAAGATGAAGCTGCATAAGAGGAGATGAAGCAATGATGAAGGATAGATATGAGTTTTCTGAATTGGTTGAAATTATGAAGCTTTTAAGAAGCAAGGAAGGATGTCCGTGGGACAGGGAACAGACTCACGAGAGCTTAAAGAAGTATCTTATAGAGGAAACATACGAAGTACTTGAAGCAATTGATATGAATGACAAGGACAAGCTATGTGAAGAACTTGGAGACTTACTTCTTCAAATTGTTTTTCATGCGCAGATTGCTGCAGAGAACGATATGTTTGATATTAATGATGTAATTTCAGGTATTTGCAGGAAAATGATTTTAAGACATACGCATGTTTTTGGGAAGGACAAGGCTGACACTCCTGATCAGGTAGTTGACAACTGGGAAGCAATAAAAAAGAAGGAGAAAGGTGCAAAAACCCAGACAGAAGTACTAAAAGACATACCGGCGAACCTTCCTGCATTGATGAGAAGTTATAAAGTGCAACAGAAGGCAGCCCAGGTTGGCTTTGACTGGGATAATATTGAAGATGTTATTGCGAAGGTACATGAGGAATTTCAGGAACTAAAGGATGTATACAAAAGTAAAAATGTGGAAAGAATAACAGATGAAATAGGAGATGTATTTTTTGCACTTGTCAATCTTTCTAGGTTTCTCAAAGTGCAGCCGGAACTTGCTCTGACCGGAACAATTAACAAATTTATTAAAAGGTTTGAATATATAGAGCGGGAAAGCGCAAAGATGGGGAAGAAACTGGAAGATATGAAGCTTTCTGAAATGGATGAGCTGTGGAACAAGGCAAAAATACATATTTCCGACGTAAATGGAAATAATTAAACATGAGACTGTAAGTATTTGGTGAAAAGGAAAAGGAGGGAAATTAATGAATAAGGCAGATCTAGTTGCAAGTATTGCCCAAAAGAGCAATTTGTCAAAGAAGGATGCAGAGCAAGCTCTCAACGCTGTACTTAGCAGTATTGAGGAAGCGTTGGCAAGAGGTGAAAAAGTCCAGCTGGTAGGATTTGGTTCTTTTGAAGTACGTCAAAGAGCTGAGAGGAAGGGAAGAAATCCCCAGACTAAAGAGGAAATAACTATTAAAGCATCAAAGATACCTATTTTCAGAGTAGGAAAAGCTCTGAAGGAATCAGTAAACAAGTAGGTTACAGGGAACAGGGAACAGAAGTGGGAGAACAGATTAATACAAGGCTTCGAAGCAATGCCATGTCTATGGTTCTTGTAGAAACTATTCTCTGTTCTCTGTTTTCTGTTCTCTTTTCTCTATTCTCTATTCTTTGGCATCAGGGGGTCTAATCATGCGTATTGATAAATTTCTTAAGGTTTCAAGACTCATTAAAAGGCGCACACTGGCAAATGAAGCATGCGATCAGGGCCGGGTAAAAATTAACGGTAAGGTTGCAAAGCCGGGTTCGGATGTAAAACCTGGCGATATTATTGAAATACAGTTTGGCAATGCAATTACCCGTGTTGAGGTCATTTCTGTTACCGAACATGTATCAAAAGCTGAAGCAAAAGAGATGTACAGGATCAGGTAAGAGGAAAAGGGTAAGAGGTAAGAGAAAAGAGGTATGAGGTAAGAGATGAGAGGTAAATGTACGGGCGACCTTTGGTCGCCCGTACATCATTTTATCTGAATAAATAATTTATCTGGAGACCACAGATATCTCCTATTTTAACCTATAACCTCTAACCCCTAACCTGCTACCGTAATGGGCTTGATTTATCAAGCCTATTACAGTAGGCAATATAGAACAATAGGTTATTTTTTTGTTTGTACATGCATATTATTTAGTGTGGCATATGTACAGGGCATAGGTATGCATTAAACTAGCTTGGCAGTTAATATGATTTAATCTGGATATCAGGGGGTAGCAGGATGGTGGAGGAAAAGAAGATTTCAAAGCCGAAGGTACAGAACATCATTATTGAAAATAGAGAGAAAATGAGTGTTTCAGGTGTAATTGACGTTGAGAGTTTCAACGATGAAAGCATTATAGTAGACACTGAACTGGGTGTATTAATTATCAGGGGCGAGGACTTACATATTAACAAACTTAACCTGGATAGCTCGGAATTAATTGTTGAGGGAGACATTATAAGTTGCGAATACAGTGACAGAGAGAGTTCCAGATCCAAAGGCATGGGATTTTTCAGCAGGATGTTCAAGTAAAGGATCGGTGATATAAATTGCCGATTACCGTAGAAAACCAGGTCTACATATTTTTGTGTTCCATTGCCGGAGGAATGATTATAGCACTTGTTTATGACCTATTTAGAATCAAGAGGAGAGCTATAAAGACAAGCAGTATCTTTATTTATATAGAAGATCTGATTTTTTGGGTCATTGTTGCCCTAATCATGTTTGCTGTCATTTATTATAGCAATGAAGGCGAAATCAGGGGCTATATTTTTATTGGAACGGCTATAGGAATAACATTATATACTCTTCTGTTCAGCAGAATTGTCATAAAGTCATTTCTGTTTATACTAAGAACGGTTTATAAAATATTTAAGTTTATATGGAAGGTATTAACTTACCCTTTCAGGATAATATTCAAATTGCTGAGCTACCCTGTCAGATTTTTTATAAAGCTGTCAAGAAAAGTATTTCGGAGAGTAAAACACATAGGACGGGGCAATGCTGTAAAAATAAAGTTTTGGAACAAGGTGTTCAGAAACGCGAGGAAAAAAATTTAAAAATAAAGGATTTTACATATTTTTATAGAATAATAATATTATAATATAAATATAGCTTTTATTCTTTCATTTACAAAAGATAGAATTACTTGAGAGGGATTCTGATGAACAAAAAGAAAAGCTCAAAAATCGGACTGCTTATAATTATTGGGGCTCTTATTTACTTTACGTTTGTATTTATTGACCAGCAAAAATTAATTAATGCTAAAACCCTTGAAATGCAAAACTTGCAGGATAAAATAGCAGAAGAGAAAAGACTTAACGAGGAATTGAGACAACAAAAGGAAATGATAAATACGGATGAATATGTCGAAAAAATTGCCAGGGAAAAACTGGGCATGGTAAAACGCGGGGAGAAAGTTTTTGTTGATGTTAACAGATGAAAATGTTAATCAAATATATCCTGTAAATATTTCCTAATTGCTTTATAACCCCTATATTTTCTAGCTTGACGAAATATTTATTATGCTATATAATCGAATTACTTTAGAAAATTTTAAGGAGGATTTCTTTTTTTATGTTGGTTGAGGTAGGGAAAATAGTTGAAGGAAAGGTTTCAGGAATAACAAGTTTTGGAGCCTTTATTCAACTACCTGGTGGGAAAGTAGGTTTAGTCCACATCTCTGAGGTTGCAAATGAGTATGTAAAAGATGTTAAAGCACATCTAAAAGAAAACCAATCGGTCAAAGTCAAAATTCTTTCAGTCGACAACAATGGGAAAATCAGTCTATCAATAAAAAAGGCTCTGGAGGACAATTCTGTGGCAAAATCAAAAGGGCCGGATGAATATGACTGGGGCAAAACCAACACAGAGAAAATGACATTTGAGGAAAGACTGGCCAAATTTATGAAAGACAGCGACGAAAGAATGCAGGACCTGAAAAAGAATTTCGAGTCAAAAAGGGGTAGCGGTAGCTATAGGAGATCTGCTCAATATCATTAACAAGCCTTAAATAAAACTATATACAGGTATTTCAATATTTTTCTATTGAATCAATGCTGACTCTTGCATGTATTAGAGAAGCAACCGGAGGACGGTTTGGACCTATGGTGATTGCTTGTTTTAACATGCCTTCAGCGGTTCTGACAGCATCTGATCTTGAGGTATGCAATTCTGCAAGCACTTGACCTTTACTTACACTGTCCCCTGTTTTTGCTTTTAATACTATTCCTGCGCTGTGGTCAATGACGTCATCTTTATTTTCTCTGCCTGCTCCCAGTATTGCAGAGGCAATACCGCAGCGTTCTGTATCCATGGATGTAATCCAGCCGTCCTGGTCCGCGGTAACCTCATGTACAATAGGTGACTTCTTAAAAAGGTTCGTGTTATCGATGACGGACACATCTCCGCCTTGGGCGGCTACCATTTCTTTGAATTTTGCCAGCGCATGACCGCTTTCAAGGGCATCTTTGGCAAGTTTCATACACTCCTCTATGCTGCCTTTTTGGGCAAGATACAGCATGTTAGCGGAAAGATACAGGCAAATCTCGGTGAAGTCTGAGGGCCCGTGTCCATTTAAAGTATCTATTGCTTCAATTACCTCAAGCGAATTGCCTATGGCGTTCCCTAAGGGCCTGTCCATGTCGGTGATTAATGCGACTGTCTTTCTGCCTACACGCTCTCCTATGGCTACCATTGTCCGGGCAAGCTCGATGGAAGCGTCAATTGTTTTCATAAATGCTCCGCTGCCTGTCTTGACGTCTAATAAGATGGCATCTGAACCTGCGGCAATTTTTTTACTCATAATGCTTGCTGCAATCAGGGATATGTTATCTACTGTGGCAGTTACATCCCTCAGTGCATAAAGCTTTTTATCAGCAGGTGCAAGATTGCCTGTCTGGCCAACTACACTCAATCCCACTTTTTTTACAATCTCAAGAAAATCCGAAGTGGAAATGGAAGTCTTAAAATTTGGTATGGACTCCAGTTTATCCAGTGTACCGCCTGTATGGCCAAGCCCGCGGCCGGACATTTTTGCAACAGGTACACCGCAGGAAGCGACTATAGGCCCAATTACCAATGTAGTCTTATCACCTACGCCTCCCGTACTGTGTTTGTCAACCTTGATTCCGGGAATTGAAGAGAGATCCACCATGTCACCTGACTCTGCCATGTATTTGGTGAGCATGGAGGTTTCGTGGTCGTTCATTCCTTTAAAGTATATTGCCATCATCAAGGCAGCTGCTTGATAATCCGGGATTCTGCCATTTGTATAGCCTTCAACGAAAAATTTGATTTCTTCGTCGGTAAGAACGCCGCCGTCCCTTTTTTTCTTAATAATATCGTACATTCGCATAGCGGTAAGGGGAAACTCCATACCAGAGAACAGAGAACAGGGAACAGAGAACAGAAGAGTTAAAAGCCGGGCTTTTCTTCGAAATCCTTTATTGATCAGTTTTTTCACTTCTGTTTTCTGGTCTCTATACTATATTGTTTCCTCTTTTGCTCACTCCTTTCTTTTCTATTTAGATTAAACGTTAAGTAGTGTCCCCAAAAAGGCATGAGATAAAGCAGACTCCAGCAGCTAAGTTCCGTCACAGACAGGCTGCAATACAAAAGGGGACACTCCTTCCATAGCTTAATAAGCGGAGTTGTGCTGCCGGTTTTTCACATAACTTATTATTGAGCTTGACCCTATCCTGGAAGCTCCTAATCTGATAAAATCCTCCGCGTCTTTTAACGTTTTGATTCCACCTGCCGCCTTTATACGTACTCCATTTCCCACGTTTTCGGCAAACAGCTTTATATCCTCCCTGGTAGCTCCGCCAGTGGAGAAGCCCGTAGAGGTTTTAATAAAATCTGCGCCTGCGTTTGTAACTATTTTGCACATTGCTATTTTTTCTTCATTGGTTAGAACACCGGTTTCAATAATAACCTTTAAAATTTTGTCTCCCACAGCCTCTTTCACTGCTTTGATATCATCTTCAACAAATTGCAGGTTTCCGGACTTGAGCATCCCTATGTTGATTACCATGTCAATCTCGTCAGCGCCGTTTTTTATAGCGTTTTTTGCTTCGTACACTTTTGCTTCGGTTGTGTTATAGCCGTTTGGGAAACCAGCTACAGTACAAATAGTCAACTTATCGCCGACGTATTCCTTTGCTTTCACAACGAAAGAGGGAGGAATGCAAACCGAAGCGGTTTTGTATTCTATTCCTTCATCGCAGACATTTTTAATTTCTTCCCATGATGCTGTTATCTTCAGCAATGTATGGTCAACCTTGCTCAAAATTTCATTAATTTCCATATTCAAGACCTCACTAGACTCTGAAATATTATTCACATATAAATATATTTTAACAATATACCGGCTAAAATATCAACAAGCTTAGAAGCATTATGCACGGTAGTCTTATAATAAAAAAGGAACTTTCTTTAAAGTCCCTTTTTTATTAATTATTTATTAAAACGTGAAAAATTAACTTGAAACATTTATCATGCGAAAATCCTGAACTTATCCTTATTTGCGCTGCAAATGGGGCATACATCGGGAGCTTCACCTACCCCTGTATAACCGCATACGGGGCATATATGCACTGCGCCAAGGTCCATGTCCCTGCCTTGTCTTACCTGGTCTTGTGCTTCCTTAAAAAGCTTCGCATGAATTTTTTCCGCCTCAAGGGCATATGAAAATGCTCTTTCTGCGCCCTTTTCATTTTGAAAACGGGCAGCTTCCAAGAAAACCGGATACATTTGGTTTACTTCATGCAGTTCCCCATCAATGGCACCCTGCAAATTGTCCACTGTTTTTCCTGCGCCAAATACTGCCCCGGCCGAAACGTCTGCACCGCCTTTTCGTTCTCCCAGTTCACGAAAATGGTTGTTGGCATGCGCCCATTCGGAGTAGGCAATTGCCTCAAATAGCCTCTTTACATTTGCAAAGCCCTCTTTACCTGCCATTTCTCCCCAGATAAGATAACGCATGTGGGCCATGCTTTCCCCGCCATAAGCAGAACGTAGAAAATCAGCAGTCATGTCGTTTTGAACAGCCATAGTCAAACCTCCTAAAATATTAATGTATTATCTTTTAGGTTTTACAATTGTTTGAAATTTTATGACAATAGCAGGAAATTTAATTGACTATGGCTGTACAAGCATTAATATTCATAAACCATATGCACATTTGCCCTCACGGTAATTGTCCCTGATTCTATAGGCGTAGGGACTGCTTCTGCTTCATCTACTCTTATATCATAGCTGTAATTATAGTTGTAGCTGTATATCGGCTCGTAACCACCGCTCTCGCTTACCGAAACCGGCACATCAATTGTAACTCCAAGAACCGAAGCAATAGTTTGGGCTCTTTTCTTCGCTTTCTCAACAGCAATTTTTAGTGCTTCGTTATAATACTTTTCATAATCGCTCAATCCAAAACTTATGTTGGTTGATATATTAGCGCCACTGTCGGCCGCCAGGTCAATAATTGCCCCTGTTTTGGATATGTCCCTGATAGTAACCTGTACAGAATTTGTAACTGTATAGCCAACTATTTTGTTTTCACCAGTATCCTTGTCATAACTATATTTTGGGCTTATGTAATATCTCTCTGTTTTGATGTCCTGCGCTTTTATGCCTTCTGCCTTTATAGCATCAACTATTTTGGACATGATTTCTGCATTTTCCTGTTGTGCAGCTTTAGCATCCGCATTTTCCGTTACAATTCCCAATGAAACATAAGCAATGTCAGGTGAAGCATAAACAATACCCTGGCCTGAAACGCTCATGGTCCTTTTTGTCGGGGTCTGTTCCCCTTCTGCGTAAGCTTTGTCAGGTTGCGCAGATACACAAAACGCCAATAACAGTATGGCAGTAAAAGCAATCAGAAGAATACGGCCTTTGAAAATTTTTTGTACAAACATAAAGTTATCCTCCTTTTTTATATTTGAATTTACAATTATTTTGTTAACCGGTTATGATGGCTGTTTAAATATTTAGACTCAAATATTGCTATAAAGTTCCAATTATCTTTGAACATATATATAAAACGCCTAATAAGTCCATTATGACGTTCATTAGTTCCTCTCTCCCATGAAGAATAAGAACGAACCTTGTAAAATTTTATTATATTTAATATAATTTACTTCAACAAAAAAAGCAACAATAGGAGATGAACAGTATGAGTATTAAAACCCAGTCAAACAATGTCAACGGCGTCAGTCTGTATGAAGTCTTTGATGAAAGCTGGACTTGTAGCAAACCACTTGTTATTTTAATTCACGGTTTTTCCGGGCAAAAGGATGAAATGCTTCCATGGGGCACCATGTTTGCCGAAAGTGGGTATTATACATTGTTAATTGATGCATATGGCCATGGTGAAAGAAATACCACCGGCGATCTTCCTACACCTCTTGAGGCAGTACTGAAAACAACTGACGAAATAAATGGTTTAATTGAGTACTATACGAAAAATAAAATTATTGACAGTAAGCGTATTGGCTTGGCCGGTGGTTCAATGGGCGGATGGATTACACTAAACTATATTACACGCAGGGACAGAAAAGTGAAAGCGGCAGCATCTATGCTTGCAACACCGTACTGGACTGAGATTTTGGGAAATCCTGTTGCCATATCGTTATTACAGGAAAAAAAGCCAACATACACAAATGAAATCATTGACGCAGAACTAAAACTCGCAGAACAGATTCAACCGGCCCGTTCATTTGGCTCACTCAGAGATTTTCCCCTGCTAAACATCAACGGGGGCGCAGATGTATTTGTCCCTACAGAATCTCTAAAACAATTGATTGAATACGCCAGAAGCCTGTATCAGGACAAATCTCTTATTAAAATGAGTATTCATCCAGATACCTCGCATGTATTTACTTCTGAGATGATACAGGAAGTTATACAATGGTTTGATTTGCATCTGTAATAATTGCTTGAGAATGTAAAAAAAGTTGTGTATGAAAAGCATGAAAATTACTCGTTAGGACACATCGCTTGAGAAGATGCTATATCAGGCATCGATGAATGAAATGAAGAAGTGGACGCAAAGGTACCAGAATTGGGATCAGGTTTTAAGTCAACTGATTATACTATTTGGTGACCGGGTAGAAAAGTACCTGTAACTGAAGCGACTCTACCGGCTTTAAAAGGCTCCCGCTTTCTTTTGCGAAAAAGAAAGCGGGCAAAGAAAACGGTTCCCGTTACCGGACTGGCTAGACCTCACAAAATTAATTTCCGGAAAAAGTGCAACCTAACCCATTATTTAAATTATTTCAAAAACTTATAACATTTTATGCATAAAATATAAATTTAAATGCATCCTGATAGCATTACTGATATTTTTAAAAGGTTCTTAAAAAAAATAATCTACCTGATATAAGACTTCATGATCCTAGACATACAGCAGCAACAATGTTGATACATGCAGGCCTGAATGCTAGAGCCGTTGTTTCTCGTACGGGTCATGCCAATCCGAGTGTTACCCTTTTAGTTTACTCTCATGCACTACAAAACGCAGACAAAGAAGCAGCTAATATAATGGAAAGCCTTACTTTCAAAAAGAATGATGTAGTTGATTCGAAAAAAGCTTAGGCTTTTTATATTTATCTATATCTTTTAGTAACCTATATTAACTTTCAGCGCCTAAAGTAGTCAAAACCCTTTTATGTTAACTGTTGTAAGAATATAGTAAAACCGCTAAGCCTTCTACCTAGCGGTTCTCTGTGGTTGCGGGAGAGGGATTCGAACCCACGACCTTCGGGTTATGAGCCCGACGAGCTACCAGCTGCTCCACCCCGCGGCGTTAATTATGTTTTCTTGACGCTATAATAGTATAACACTGAACTTATAATTTTGCAAGTATGTTCTGCAATTCTTTTTGAACTATATATAATCCATTTTATGCTCTAATTTGAATTTGGTGCCGGAAACCGGGATCGAACCGGTACAGTCCTTACGGACCGCAGGATTTTAAGTCCTGTGCGTCTGCCAATTCCGCCACTCCGGCATCATTAAATGAGATTTTCAAGCGACTTTAACATTATAATATACTGTATAGTGAATGTCAATATGCAAATTTTTTGAAAAAATTCCTTGAGTTACACATTACATAAAGTATTTAAAGAACACTCATCAGTTCGGGCATTTTAATATTATTATCTTTTTAAGCTGTTGTCAACAGTATTGTACTTCTTTCATTTCTATTATACAATACAATATAATTATTATTGCAGGCTAGATTATTTTAACTTGAATTTTTATAATCAGGTGGGGATTATAATTAGGAAAGAATATTATAAATTCAAAATTTTCATGTTTATATATTGGCTGATGATGGTAAGCACTGTAGGCATGTATACCATGTATATTGCCGATGCTGGTTTCTCAAAAAAGGAAATAAGCATTGCTGTTTCAATATTTACCTTTTCAACATTTATCGGACGGAACTTAATCGGTTATCTGGCCGACCGTTTTAAGAGTGTCAAAAAAATACTTTTTATTTCAATAATCATTGGGGCAATTGCGACAATAGCTTTGTTGTTTTCAAAAGATCGCTGGGTCATTAATATAATAATACTGTTATGGGGAATTTTTTTCAACGGAAGTGTACCTCTCTCAGAGGCATGGTATATTGAAGTTTTAAAAGAAAACGGAGATCAGAACAAATTTGGCACAATACGCGGATTTGGTTCCATTGGGTATTCGCTGTCCGCAATTCTTCTGGGTTTATTGCTTGAAAAGTTTGGATGGGACATATATGCCTGGTATATACTGATAAGTGTGTGTTTTCTTCTGTTATCAATATTATGGATAGCTGAAAGCAAAGAGGTTAAATTTTATAAGGCTGCAGGTGGCAAGAGAGACAAAGGGGATGTCTCCGTTAAGGAAGGGCTGGCTCAGATTATTAAAATCAGGCCGCTGATGTACATACTAATAATTCTTTTTATGTATTTCTTTGTAGTAAAAGGCATTTATGTTTATCTGGGAGTGCTTGTTTCCGATTCGGGGGGAGGGCCTCTTAGCCTGGGATTTGCATACTTTTTTGATTCTACACCCGAGTTGATTTCCTTCTTCCTTACTTCCAGGCTTCTAAGGAAATATCACAGCAAAAACTTGATTTTTGCCGCAATAATACTGCAAATAGCCAGACTGCTTCTGATTCTCGTTTTCAGCAGCAGCCTGGCAATAATACTAATGGGCACTTTATCCGGCCTTGCCTATGGCCTTATTGCAGCTGTGTATAAAACTTATATATATGAACTGGCGCCTGAAAAGTATAAAGTAAGCTGTCTGGGCCTTGGCGAATCGGTAATCGGCCTCTCAGGCGTAGTCAGCGCCCCGTTTTTCGGATTTATGATTATAAATTTTGGCACATATGCTTCTATTGCAGTTGGTTTAGCCATTGGCACAGCAGCAGCATTGATTTTGGCCGGGAATATATTTAAAAAAAGCGGGAGACAGGGGGAGAACCATGGAATAACAAATAACATGGAACCACCTTTAAAACAACTGAAGAAATAAAGTAATGCAGCAGATTCATCCGTAATTTGGTTAATCTATTGACAACCATGCATAAGCAGTTTAATATATTATTAATACGTATGAATTTTTTATGTTGGGTGATAAATTGGACAAAAAGGTTACAAGCCGGGATGTGGCAAAGGCTGCAGGGGTATCACAGAGTACGGTTTCCCTTGTGCTCAACAATGTCAAGGACAAGAAAATAAAACCGGAGACAAGGGCTAAAGTCCTTGAGGCAGCCAGGAAGCTGAACTACCGGATCAATGTCAACGCCAGGAACATGAAGAGCAGGAAAGCGGGTTCCATAGGCCTTCTGTCATCATGGGACGCCCATACTTTTGTTTTTCCGCCTGTTATCAAGGGGGTACAGGCGGTATGCTCCGAAAAGGACATGGGTGTGGTCATATGCACAGGTAAACCGGGAATAAGCGGTAAAAAAGACTATATTGACTACTATCTGCAAAACAGGATAGACGGACTGGTGTACGTATCATATGTAGGCGTTCTCTATGAAGGGGTTATTGAGGAACTGACATCTTATAAAATACCTTTTGTTTGCGTCATTGGAGCCAGGGATATTCCCGGAGTAAGCTGTGTGGACGTCAGTTTCCTTGAAAGCGGCAAAATGGCTGTGAACCATCTTGCAGAAATGGGTTACAAAAATATAGCCTATGTATTGTTTGACGAAATAAACAATTTGGTTTATGCAGAAAGGGAACGGTATGAAGGATGCCTGAAAGCCGCATTGAACAATGGAATCAAGTTTAGCGCGGTGGGGCCACTTAAGCTGTCATTTGACGAAGAAACAAACATCAGTGAATTTACAGCCTTCTTGAAATCGAATGAATATGATGCCGTCATATCCACGTCATATTTGTGCTTTTTGTTTTTAAAAGCAGCGGCAAGGACCGGAATCAACGTACCGGACAGCCTGGGTGTAATTTCCCTTGACAACGACCTTTTCGCACCGTTTTTGTATCCCTCGCTTACAACTGTGGATGAGCCTTTGTATGACATTGCGGTTAAGGCCGTAAATATCCTCCTTGAAAAGATAGAAGGGGATACAGCCTGCCATAAACTGGAGCTGATGCCTCATCTTACAGTAAGGGAATCAACGTTAAGAAACAGCCGGAATTATGCTTCCGGAAGCCTGCATAAGACATAATATAAGGACGTTTGGACGCGCAGGATTTATTAGTATATTATACATAATAATTCATACGTATGAATAGAATATCAATAGCTATTTTGTGAGGGGGTATTTTAATATGACGCCTAAAGAGAGGGCAATTGCAGCATTGACGTTAAGGAAACCTGACATGGTGCCCACATTTGAACTGGAATTCCAGCTAGACGAGGAAATGTTCGGAGAAAAGCTTATCACAGAAGAGTATTCTGCCGGAAATCTTGCAAAACTCAGTTCCAGGGAAAAGGAGAAAATGATTTATAAACTTGCAGAACGCTGGTTCAAGGTGTATAGCAGTCTCGAGTATTCCATATTCCCGTGTGCTTATCTCGGCGATTTTGAATCATGCGGACCTGGTGGTATTCCCTATGAAACAAAGCTTTTTATTAAGTATTTGAGACAGATAACAGGGGATAACTACATGATTCACTTCCATGGCGACGGTACATTTTCCATTCCGGATGGCGACGAAATGTATGAATTTGCATACGCAATAGCGGATGATTCTGAGGGGATGAAACAAAAAGCTCTAAAAATAGCGGAAAACGCTATTGAGAGAAACAAACGGGCTGCTGAAGCAGGAATAGACTGTTTAATTCTGTGTTCTGACTACTGCTATAACTCGGGGCCTTTTTTATCTCCTGAAATGTTTGGCATATATATACAGCCTTACCTTAAAAAAATAATAGATGAAGCCAGGAAAGACGGGTTATATACAATAAAGCACACTGACGGTAACATCATGCCGATACTTGACCAGCTTGTTGAATGCAGACCTCATGGGCTGCATTCGTTGGACCCCATGGCAAGGGTGGATATCAAGGAAGTGAAAAGGCTTGTGGGAGACAAGGTATGCTTGTGCGGAAATGTAAACTGCGCACTCATGCAGACAGGCACCGATGAAGAGGTTATTGAAAGCGCGGAATACTGCCTTACCCATGCAAAGCCGGGAGGAGGATATATTTTTTGTACAAGCAATGTTCCGTTTAAAGGTCTGCCCGCAGAAAGATACAAGCTCATACTGGATGTCTGGAAGAGGATGAGGGCGTATTGAGGGCAAACAAAGAATTAACTAGGGAAAGTTTCCTTATTTCAAAAGCAAACATGGCCCTTTCGCTATAAAATATTTTTATACACGAAGAATATATAGCTTGTTTGAGGTTTTGATAGATGATAAAATATTCTTAATAGTTATCCAGGGCTTCTGTTATAATGCTTTGCGGGGGGGAGTCATGATGAAGGCCTTATTTGCAAAAGGGGAATTTCAGTTTGATATCCGTGAAATGCCGGTTCCATCACCTAAAGAAGGGGAAGTTCTCGTAAAAGTAAGGGCATGCGGAGTATGTGGGACAGACCTTCACATTTCGAAGAATTGGAAAGAGGACTATGCTCCGTTGGGACATGAGATATCAGGAGAAGTTGTTGAAGTAGGTAAAGGCGTACACGGTTATAAACCAGGGGATAAAGTAATTGTAGAGGATGTTGCGCAGTGCGGTGTGTGCAGTGATTGTAAAAACGGAGCTACTTATAAATGCCGCAGCGGCCCGACACTTAACGGGCAGCCGGGTATGTCCGAATACCTTTGTGTGGATTACAGGATGCTGAATCATTTTGATGGGATTGATTTCGTAAATGCTTCTCTTGTAGAGCCATGTGCTGTTTCAATTAACGCTGTGCTCAACGCCAAAGTTCAGCTTGGCAGCAATGTTGTTGTGTTAGGGCACGGGCCGATAGGACTTATGTGCGTTCGCATAGCAAAACTTATGGGAGCCGCAAAGGTTGCACTTGTAGGCACTTCAGGCAAAAACAAAAAGGGCGCCGCGCGTTTTAAGGCAGGAGAAAAGATGGGTGCCGACAAAATAATTGAATCTAGTGAGACTGATGCGGTTGAAGCTGTAAAGAGCTATTTTAAAGGTGGTGCAGATAGCATAATTGTGACCTCTCCTCCTGAAACATTGCCTGATGCAATTAAAATGGCCAGATACGGCGGAGTTATTTCCATAGCAGGAATTGACCTTGGTGGCAGAAGCAAAGTTGAGATTGATGTGAATGAGCTGATTTTCAATAAAATTACTATAAATTCTACTTTTGCTGAGCCTGCCCAAAGCTTTCCTACATCTATCAAGCTGATACGGGAAGGACTTCTTGATGCAGGGAGTATTATAACTCATACATTCTCTTTTGAAGAAGCTCCGGAAATTATTAGAAAGTGTTTCAGTGGAGATGAGGGAATTGTAAAGGCAGTACTGGTGCCTTCTGATACAGATAAAGTCCGTTAAGTTCCAAAAGATAAAACCCGTTAAGCACAAAGCATATAAGCATTAAAATAAGCAAGTGGTTGGTGATAAAAGGTGATTGGAAGTGTTTCCACCAGGAAGAAAAAAATATTGCTGGTGGAAGATAGCCGGCTGACTGCCAGGGTCTTAACGGATCTTTTAGGTGAAAACGGGTATGACACTGAAACTATTGCTACAGGAGAAGAAGCTGTACAAAAAATCAGTTGTGGCATGTCCCCGGACCTGATCCTGATGGATATTGAATTAGCAGGGAAAATGAATGGAATAGAGGCCGCTGACAAGATAGCGAAAATTCGAGATATTCCCGTTGTATTTCTTACTGCTCAAACATCCGAGGAAATTGTTAATAAGATAAAGAAAGTTAAGGCATATGGGTTTGTGTTGAAAAATACGGATAAAGCCGCGCTATTATCTACCGTTGAAATGGCTTTGAAGCTCAATCAGGCTATTTCTCATGCCAGTATGTTTGAAAGGATTTTTGAAAGCTCTTTGAATGAATACTATATTTTACACTTAAAATCCATGAAGTTTGTAGCTGTAAACCGTGTTGCCAGGGAGAATCTGGGTTATACGGCCGAAGAGCTTAGAAATATGTCTCCTCTTGATATTAATGAGGAGTTAAACCAAAGAAGTTTTCAAAAACTCATTAACATTTTAATCAACAAAGAGCATGAAAAAATTATATTTAATACGGTACATCGACGGAAAGACGGTACTTTATATCCTGTGGAAGTAAACATGCAGCTTCACAATTACGATGGTGAAGAGTTATGTGTTGCTCTTGCGGCTGACCTGACAGAAAGGGAAAAGCTGGAAGAAGAAAAAAGATATAAAGAAGAACAGTGCAGGTTGATGCTGGAGGGTATTCAAAGCCCTGCCTGGCTGGTTTCCGGGGAGCGCCATATTTTAGCGCAAAATAGAATGGCGCAATCGTTGTTTAAGACGAAAGTTGGTGAATACTGTTGGGAAAATGTACTTGGCGGAGGCCATTTAGCTGATGAATACAAGAATAGTTCCGGAAGTTACAGTTTTCCGCTGCCGGGGACGAAATGTTATTTCTGCCGAAGGGAGGAAGCTTTTGACAAAAATCAACCTGTAAATTGTGAAGTTGAATTATCAGATAAAACATGGAATGTCTGGTGGACCCCACTTAGTGATAATGTCTTTCTTCATTATGCAATTGATGTTACAAAGTATAAGAGAATGGAAGATGAGCTGCGCCACTTGTCAGTAACCGACTATCTCACGAACACTTTTAACCGCCGCTACTTTATAAAAAAACTGGAAGAAGAAATAGAGCGCAGCAGCAGAAGTGGAAAAGAGTTTTCTATAATCTTGCTGGATATTGATCACTTTAAAAGCATCAATGACCGCTTTGGTCATAATGTTGGCGATTTAGTGTTAAAAAGCCTGGTTGAAGTAATCAAGGGTAGAATTAGTAAAATTGATATACTTGCCCGCTGGGGCGGAGAAGAATTTGTGATACTGCTTCCGGACATGTCTGTTAAAGGAGCTGCTTTTTTGGCGGAAGAACTGCAAAGGCTAATAAGGCAAATGGACATACCAAACATAGGTAGGGTGGCTGCAAGCTTCGGGGTGGCCGCTTACTGTCCTGGAGACAGTATTGATACACTGATAAATAAAGCGGACAATATGATGTATGAGGCAAAAGCAGCCGGCGGGGATTGTGTTCGGTATATGAGCAGTAAAGAATAGCTATGCTATTCCATCATGTCTTTTCATGTATCTATTACATGCAATTTGTGGTATAATATCCTCATTGGAATCCAAAGAGAGGATATTTATACGCCTCCGGCGGAATTGTGCGCGTGGGAAATTTTCGCCTGACGGCGAAGAGCACATGCGCGATTATACCATGAATTTTAATAAATTCATGGTATAATACTTTTTAGTGATTTTTTAAGAATAAATTCAGCTTAAAGAAGGTATGTTGAGACATGCAATTGATTCAAACAAAGAAACGCCAATTAAAAAGCAGCAGGATTCTTGAAAGTATTTTGCCTTTTATTGTTATATTTGCGTTAAGTTTCTTGATAATGACAGTGACTTTTGCATTTTCAAGCGCCACACTTAACCTGCCCCTGTTTAAAAGCTATTTTACAGGGGGATGGCTCCTGTTGATGAATTTCATACCGATTTTCCTGCTTATGACTTTTGTATATTTGATATCCAACAAATTATGGTTGGGATACTCGGTAACAGGGTTTTTATTTGTTCTCATGTCGTTAATAAACAAGTTTAAACTCATGTATAGGGACGATCCTTTTCAATTTATAGATATAAAGCTGTTTAAGGAATCGTTGATGATGACCAGAAGGTATTCCCTGCGTTTGAGCCCCAGGATTGTATTGCTTATAATTGGTTTAATTTTTATCGCGGTTATTTTAAAAATATTCTTTAAAAAATACAGAATTAATTCCTGGAAAATCAGGATAGCGCTTTTGGTGGTTTTAATCATTGCAGGCGTTTTTATCTTCAATGATTTCTACTTTAATCCTAGAATTTACAACGAGGTTGGGGATAAAACTTTAATAAATATTTGGGTGCAATCTGAGCAGTTCCAGTCAAAGGGGTTTGTCTATCCTTTTATATACAGCATTAAGGATGCAAAAGAGAGGGAACTGGAAGGATACGATGAGAAAAAGGCTGTCGAGGAATTGTCTTCAATGGAATACAAGGACATTCCGTCAGACAGGAAGGTTAATATCATTTCTGTTATGCTGGAAGCATACAACGACTTTTCAGAATTTGACAGCGTGGAACTGGGTATTGACATTTACGAGAATTTCCACCAGTTGGAAAGTGAATCTATACATGGCAAACTGATAGCAAATATTTTTGCCGGGGGCACTGTAGATACCGAGAGAGCCTTTCTTACAGGATTCAATTCCCACCCAAGGTACTTCAGGAACACTAACTCTTTTGTCTGGTATCTGAGGGAGCAGGGCTACAAGACCCACGCCATGCATCCTATAACAGGTTCTTTTTACAATAGGCGCAATATTAATGAATACCTGGGTTTTGAAGTCTTCGACCACTATGACAACAAATACAGGTTTGAACAGGAAGCGTATTTGGAGGACATGGAATTCTTTGACTATATAATTGAAGGATATGAGGAATGCAAGAAAAACAATCAGCCGTATTTTAATTTTACCGTAACCTACCAGAACCATGGCCCTTATTCAACAGAAAAGTACACTGACAAGGAGTACTTAAAGAAAAAAAGCGGTTATGATGAAGCTACTTATAATATCATCAACAATTATTTCGCAGGAATATATAAAACTGACAAGGCAATTAAGAAATTAGTTGATTATTTCAGGAATGAGGAAGATCCTGTAGTAATAGTCATATTCGGGGACCACAACCCCTGGCTTGGAAAAGACCGGGTAGGCTATGACATGCTGAATATCAACCTGGACTTATCCAGTGTGGAAGGCTTTAAAAATTATTATCAGGTTCCCTATATAATCTGGGGAAATGACGGGGCAAAAAAAATGTTCAATAAGGATTTTACCGGGAAAGGCAACGACATAAGTCCTAATTTCCTTATGGCTGAGCTTTTCCAATATCTTGGCTGGGAAGGTAATGAGTATATGCAATACCTGCTCAAGGTAAAGGATAAATTTGATGTAGTCCATAACCTTTACTTCAAGGAAAACGGAGAGTATAAAAAGGAGTTGTCTGATGAGAATAAAAAACTCTGGGAGAATTTCCTGAACGTGGAGTATTACTACAGTCATAATTTTAAGGAAAGCCAAAAATGAAACAACAGGAAATGTTAAAACTTCTCAGATGTTACTTGATTTCTTGTTATTTAAGTGCTCCAATTTTGGCTTTCCCTAACAAATTACTGAATTATGAAATTTGCGGCGCTTGGTTTATTCTTGCCTAGCAGCTTGCTGTTATCATTTAAGAATCGATTCTTATTGGATATACTCCCATCTTTCTGCCCTCATCCAGCATTGCAAGGTAGTTTTCCAGGGGGACGTAGTTTGCTACAGAATTGCCGGTTCCAAGAGCATAGCCTCCGCCGGGGGCGCATTCGGCAATAACTTTTCTTGTATACTGCCTTACCTCTTCTTCGCTTGATGTGCAGAGGAAGTTCAGATCTACTCCTCCCAGAATGGCTATGCGGTTGCCGTATTTCCTTTTTGCTTCTGTTACTGGCATAATCTTGTCTTCAAAGGAGTGCTTGGCGTCAATTCCAACATAATCTATAAGGTCATCCATTACTGCTTCAAGATTGCCGCAAGCGTGGAGAATCATCGGAAGGTCATAGCTGTGTACCAAATCGACGACTTTTTTCTGCCATGGGAAGACATATTTCCTCAAATGTTCCGGAGAAATCATGGTACTGTGGTTAAAGCCCATGTCATCTCCCATAACTACGGCTCCTACCTTTGATATGTCCGTATTATCAAGGCAGGTCTTTATTGCTTTCACATGGTTGGTGCCTATTTTTTCAAACATATCCCATACAAGCTGTTCATCTTCAATTAATGCAAAAGAGAAGGGAACATATCCCATGAGCATCATTACATGCTCCAGTATTCCACCGCATGTGTGGAGTATTGTCTTCATGCCCGGCGGCATATACTTGATCACCTGGTTGATATGGCTTGCTACCGATTCATCTACCGTAGGCCATTCGTAAGCGTCAAAATCCTTCCTGGTCTCTATCATGCCCCGGTTGTTCTCTACAAAGTCCCTTTGGCCACGCGACAGTTTGGCTGTATCGGATGTTTCATTTCTGTAGGTCTTGTAACCGAATTTCATGTCAGACGTTACATAATCATAACCGCATTTATAATAAAACTCTACTAAGGTCTCGGGTGTCAGAGGTTTTCCTGTAACGGCTTCCATTATTTCCTTATCAGCGTAAAGTTCATAAAAAGGAACAATATCCGGCTCTCCCTGCCTGAGCAGGACCTTCTTAAGTCTATTGAAATCCGGTTTAAACTCTTTCACAAATATTCCCCCCATGTCAAAAATATTATATAATGTTGTATAATAATTGAAATGTTATACATTATAAAAAAATATATAAGAGTATATTTATTATATTTACTAATAAAATATTTTACAATAATTGCGGCGTTTGTTGCTTTGCATTAATTATCATGTTATTATTAAAAAACACCTATTGGAGGAATTTTTTTGGAACCTCTGCGTGAATTGGTTGATATGCCTGACAAATCTTTTCCGGTAAGGATTTTTTTGCGCTCATCCAGTGAGGAACATGTTTTTGTTCATCCGCACTGGCATCAGGAGGTTGAAATCCTGTATATAATTGAGGGTACAGCTACCCAGCAGATTAACGAGCACATATTCAGTGCCGTAAAGGGTGACATTATCGTGATTGGGAGCGATGCAGTCCATTCTACCTATACCCAAAGAGATGAGGATAATAAAATAATTGTACTCCAGTTTAATGCCGATTATTTTAAGTCTTCTTCAATTTCCTCGCCTACAACCGGTCTTATAGATGATTTCAGCAAATACATTGATTACCCGGGTTCTATCAGTGACAGGACTGATATAGGGAAATCTGCAGCTTGTTGTATAAAAAAAATCCAGGATGAATTTTCCAAAAAGGAAAGGGCTTTTGAATTGTTGGTTGAAGCACATATTTTTGAATTGATGGGAATATTGGTAAGAAATTTCAGCCCAAATGTAAAGACGCTTAAACACCCTTATCAGGTTAAAAAAGCCAAGGAGATGCTTAGAAACACCTTTGAACTGATAGACAATAATTATAGTTTCCCTTTAAGCCTTGAACAAGCTGCAAAAGCTTCAAACCTGAGTATTTCCCATTTCAGCAGGTTGTTTAAAAGGGCAACAGGAATGACTTTTAAGGAATATCTTTCTTTTTACAGGATAAATAAAGCCGAGGAGATGCTTATCTCCAGCGCTACATACCCGATAAGCCGAATTGCTTTTGATTGTGGTTTTAACAGTCTGGCTTCATTTATAAGGGCATTCAAACATTATAAAAAATGCACGCCGTCTTCATATAGAAACAAAATCTACCCGGACAGGATTGGATAACTTTTCCGCCGGGCCCGCAATCTTGGTATATTCTCCCGGTGTATGACGATACTTTATTTATTTTGCTGTTTTATTATATAATAATATAATATCCAAATAATTTGGAGAGGCTAAATTGACAGTGGAATTATTTATTTGCCTATATGGGAGGGAACAACATGAGTATAGATGAACGCGAACGCATATTTGAGGAAGACAGGCTTGCATTTGTTATTGAGCGTATAAAGGAGAAACTGGAGAAAAACCTTGAGATAAAGAAAAAATTCAGGGATGAAATAATTTCTACCCAGAAATCAATGCAGAATGATGTTCATCTTGCGCCTACCGACCTGGATGACCTGGCCAACATGTGGCAGTACCAAACAGATATTGATTTATTGGGGATAAAATATAGATTTCTTAACCAACAGATAATGAAACTTGAAAAATTGTTGGAGTCTCCATATTTCGGAAGAATTGACTTTAAGGAAGACGGCCAAAATTTAGCTGAGAAGATTTATATTGGCATATCCAATTTTACTGATGAAGATACAGGGGAATTTTTGGTGTATGACTGGAGAGCCCCGATTTCCAGCATGTTCTATGATTACGAATTGGGCAGGGCTGAGTACAAGTGCCCTGAAGGCATTATAAAAGGCGAAATATCCCTAAAGAGGCAGTACAGCATTTATAAAGGGAAAATTGAGCGCATGTTTGACTGCAGCATTAAAATTGACGACGAAATTCTGCAGGAAATTTTGAGCAGAAGCGCCGACAGCAAAATGAAAACTATTGTTACAACCATACAGCGTGAGCAAAACAGGGTAATAAGGGACGACACCCATAGATTTCTGCTGGTGCAGGGAGCTGCGGGAAGCGGGAAAACGTCGGTTGCGCTTCACCGTGCGGCATATCTTCTTTACAAATACAGGGAATCCATAAAAGCGGAAAATATTTTGATATTTTCACCCAGCCAGGTTTTCAGCGATTATATTTCCAGCGTTCTTCCCGAACTGGGAGAAGAAAACATAAACAGGATAACTTTTTTGAACTATGGGCAAATGGTTTTGGGCAGCGACTGGAAACTTGAAGACATGAACGAATTGATGGAATACATTTTGTCAAAAAGAAACCGTCCGGAATATGCTGACAGGATTAACAGCATTAAGTACAAGTCTTCCCGGGAATTTGCGGATGTTTTGAAAAATTATGTGGAATACCTTGAAAGCAAGGGGATTAATTTTAACGATGTAATATATAAAAATAATATAATAGTTTCATCAGAGAGAATTAATGAACTCTTCAGGAAGGATTTTTCTTATCTGCCTGTTATAAAACGCCTGCGCAAACTAAGGCAGAGGCTTTTTTACCTTTTGGGCCCTTACGAACAGAGGAGAATGGAAGAGATAAGGCAGGAACTTGCTGAAAGCGGAGATTTTGTCGACAAAGGAGAGATTAATGCCCGAAGTGCGCTTATTGTAAGGGATGAGTTCAGACCTATAAGAGAAAATATTGAAAGCATGACCAGCGTGAATTTGTTCGACCTTTATTTAAGGCTTTTTAAGGACAGGGAATTGTTTGCCGAATTGTCAGAAGGTCATTTCCCTGAGAATTTTGAAAAAATCTGCGCTGACACAATTGACAATATTGAATTAAACAACATTAACTATGAAGACCTTGCGCCTGTTATATTTCTTAAAGCAGCTCTGGGGGACATACATGATATGTCATTCATAAAATATGTAATAATTGATGAGGTACAGGATTACATGCCGCTTCAGTTCGAAATAATAAAATTGCTCTTTAAGCAAAGCAACTTGACGATGCTGGGAGATCCGAACCAATCTATAAATCCGTACATCAGCTCAGGAAGCTTTGAATACGTTGCCGAAATTTTCGGGAATGAGAATTCCTCTTTGGTGACGCTTAGCAAAAGTTACAGATCTACAAAGGAAATTACTGAATTTTGCAGGGCGTTGCTTCCGGATGGTGAACATTCGGAGTATATTAACAGAGACGGTGAAAAGCCGAAAGTTGCAAAATTTGAAAACAGCGAGGATTTGTACAGGGCTATAGCGGATGACGTAAAACAGCTTGAAGCCGAGGGCCATGAGTCAATTGCGGTAATATGCAGGACTGCATGGGGAAGTCTTAAGACATATGAGCAACTTAAGAGGGATATTAGTATCAGGCTGATCACAGCAGAAGATAAAGAGTATTATGCAGGTACTGTGGCAATTCCGTCCTATCTGGCGAAAGGGCTGGAATTTGATGCAGTATTGGTTGCTTGTATAGACAGCGACAGTTATGATACTGAAGAGGAAAGAAAGCTGTTCTATACTGTATGTACAAGAGCGCTTCACGTATTGCGTATATACTATGCAGGCAAAATGCCTCTTTATTTGGAAGGGGTTGACAAGAAACTGTACATTGAATGAAAAGCAGGATACAAAAAATATACAATAATTATTAAAAAAATACAAAATTTTAAAACTTATTAATAGTATAATTAAAAAAACTGAATATCAAGATGCTGGTGCGTGCAATGGCATTGCACGGTAAAAGGGAATCAGGTTAAAATCCTGAGCGGTCCTGCCGCCGTGATGACGTAGCGCCTTTTGTATGCCACTGGGCATAATGCCTGGGAAGGTGAAAGGTACGCGATGATGTCTGAGCCGGAAAACCTGCCGGCATCGGTTCCATCCATTTCGGATGGAGATGAACTATAGCTTCACAGAGTATGAGGTGCGTAGTTCCGTAAAATTTATCGCTTGCATCAGGCATTGCACATGTGCGTTTTATAATTGATGCAGTTATAAATTTTGACAGGCTTTTCAGGCACTTCGGTTTTGTGACCGAAGTTTTTTAATGTCAAGGAAATTATGCACATGGTTTAAGAATGCTGAACAAGTTTTTGAAGCATTCTAAATATTGTTGCAGATATTTTGCCACAAGCAACATTTCTGTGAAGGAATTCCAATTCAATTAATGTTAGGAGTGAAAGTATGCATAAAGATGGAAAGGACCTTGAAAAGTACATTTCCGGCATAACCGGTATCAATCATGATATGGTTGCCGCTGCAAGAGAGAGGCTTGACAACCTTGCAAAACCTCCCGGAAGCCTGGGCAAGCTTGAAGACATTGCTGCAAAACTTGCAGGTATAACAGGACAAATGTATAATACCGTGGACAAGCGTTGTGTTATTATCATGTGCGCGGATAACGGTGTTGTTGAGGAAGGGGTTGCGTCTGCGCCTCAATCGGTTACATACGCCCAAACTATAAACTTCACCCGCGGTATAACCGGAGTGGCTGTGCTGGCAAAGAGTTTCAACTCGGACCTGATGGTGGTGGACGTAGGTGTAAACGCAGAAATAAACCACCCGGATATAATAAACAGAAAAATCAGGAAATCCACGTCAAATATAGCAAAACAGCCGGCAATGAGCCGGGATGAAGCGGTAGCGGCCATGCTTGTGGGTATTGAAATGGCAGAAGAAGCTTACAAAAAAGGTTACAACATAATCGGCGTCGGCGAAATGGGCATCGGCAACACGACCACAAGCAGTGCAGTATTGTGTGCGCTTACCGGCATTAATGTTGATCTGACTGTCGGAAAGGGAGCAGGACTTAGTAATGAAGGATATGAAAAGAAAAAGCGAATAATTAAGAACGCAATAGAAATGCACAATCCAAATCCTGATGATCCGGTTGACGTTGTTTCAAAAGTCGGAGGATTTGATATTGCCGCCATGGCCGGAGTATACATAGGTGCGGCATACTATAAGCTGCCTGTGGTTATAGACGGGTTTATTTCGGCTGTAGCTGCGCTTGTGGCTGGAAAGTTGGCTAATCTTGCTGTCGAATATATGATACCTTCCCATGCGTCATATGAGCCGGGATATGCTTATGCTGTCAAGGAACTTGGACTTGAACCGGCGCTTGTGCTGAATATGCGCCTGGGAGAAGGAAGCGGCTGTCCGATTATGTTCATGGTAGTTGATGCCGCATGTGCAATAATCCGTGACATGGCAACATTCGCCGAGGCGGCAATAGACGATGAGTATCTGGAAAATATCAAAGGAGAAGACAGCTTTTCCATAGATAAACAGCCATAGGTGAAAAAGGAGTTTAATAGCCGAAAAAGCCAAAAAGGGGTGGGATGTTGAGGATCTTTATATCCGGCGGCTGCAAAAACGGAAAATCCTATTTTGCCCAGAGGCTGGCGCAGGGACAATCAGAAGGCAGGATGTATTACCTGGCAACAATGCGTCCGTGTGACAATGAAGATTATGAAAGAATCGAGCGGCACAGACAGGAGCGTTACGGCTGGGGTTTTACAACCATAGAACAGCCTGTTGATATTCTGCAGTGTTTGAATTTATGCGATACGAACGCTTCTTTTCTGCTTGACAGCACAACGGCCTTGCTTGCAAATGAAATGTTCCCGGAGAACGGTAATATTAACTTGGATGCGCCGAAAAAAGTTGCCGGTGATTTGAAATGCTTGTGTAAGCAGGTAAATAATATAGTTATTGTTTCCGATTACATCTATTCCGACGCAATACTATATGATGAGCTGACTGAAGCTTACCGCAAGGGTCTTGCTTTCATAGACAGGACCCTTGCGTCGGTATGTGATGTTGTGCTGGAGGCCGCATTTGGCAGCATTGTTATACACAAAGGCAGGGAGGTGTTTGTGCCGCTTTATGAAAAGATTTCTTAATGGGTTTTTCATGTCTTTGGGCATGTTTTGCGCGATACCGGTACCGTATAAAAAGTGGAATGAAAGTTGCGCAAATCTGGTTATTCCGTTTTTCCCCATGGTCGGGTTGTTAATTGGATTGTTGTGGTATGGGGTTTCCCGGCTTCTCTATTTGGCAGGGTTGAGCGCCGTGATGCTTTCGGCTTTTTTAATGCTTTTTCCTTATGTCATAACGGGATTTTTACATATTGACGGGTTTATGGACGCAAGTGACGCAATCTTGTCGCGCCGTCCTCTTGAAGAAAAACTTAAGATATTGAAAGATCCCCATACGGGAGCTTTTGCGGTTGTTTCCGTTTTGGTTTTGTTTGTTATATGCTTTGCAGGCGCATATGAGGTTGTTTCCGATACAGGGAAACTGCCGTATCTTGTGTTTTTGCCTGTGATATCAAGAAGCCTTACAGGGTTGACCCTGCTTTCATTGAAGGTTATACCCCAAAGCGGTTACGGTTCGTATTTCAAAAAGAATATAAAGCCAATTCACAGGATAAGCCTGGCTTTGGCAGGTTTTTTTGCGGCAGCGGCATTGTGCCTCTTGTTCAGTGTAAAAGGCTTGATTGTGGTTTTGGCAATGGCTGCCGGCTTTTTCCTGTCCATCCTGTCTGCATACCGGCAGTTTGGCGGTATTTCAGGTGATGTATCGGGTTATGCCCTTACGGTTTCAGAAGCCTGCGGACTTATTGTGCTCGCGCTGGTTTAAGGAGGTTTGATAAATGGTACTGATCTTTGGTGGAGCTTACCAGGGGAAGCTGGAATATGCAAAAGAGAATTATAAGATACAGGAAAACGAAATTTTTTACTGCGATAGCAGCAGGGAAATCGATTTCTCCAAAAAGGTTGTTTATGGTCTTGAAAAGCTTGTTTTGAACCTTATAAAAGACGGAGCGGACCCTCTGGTATATGTAAACAAAAACCTCGATAAAATCAGGGATAAAATAATTATCTGCACTGATATTTCAGGTGGAGTTGTCCCAACAGACCCGGTTATGAGGCAGTGGAGGGAAGCAGTTGGACGCTGCATGGCTCTTCTTTCACGCAACGCCCAAAAGATTGTCCGAATTTTCTGCGGTATAGGGACGGTAATAAAATGAGCATGCAAATTCACATTATCCGCCATGGGAGGACCTGCGCCAATGAGAAAGGCATTTACTGCGGAAGTACGGATATTCCGTTATCGGAAAGCGGTGCCAGGGAGATTTTGGACTATGTAAAGAAGGGGTTATACCCTGAAGCTGAATTGTTTATAACAAGCGGTATGAAAAGGACAGATGAAACCCTTCGGCTGATTTATGGCGATGTGGATTTTGTTGTTATAGATGACCTGAGGGAGTATAATTTTGGCGACTTTGAAATGCACAGCTATTACGAACTTGCAAACAGGCATGACTATCAGAAATGGATACTTGATGAAGAAGGCGGTGTACGCTGCCCATGCGGGGAAAGCAAAAATGAATTTTACAAAAGAGTTTACCGGGGCTTTGCGGAAATAATCAAAGAGGCGGAAAAGCGGAAGGCAGGTTCTGCAGCGGTTGTCTGCCATGGCGGTGTTATAGCGGCTGTTATGGACAGGATATTTCCGGATGAAAAAAATTTTTACGAGTGGCAGCCTAAGTACGGACTTGGGTATACATTGCAATATTCTGACGGAAAATTTACAGGATATTGGCCCATAAAAACCAGGGAGAGCGATTGAGAATTTGTGTATATATATATCCATGACAGAAAGCAGCTGTGATGGGCTTTTGTACGTCGCAGCAGTTTTTTTATGGGAAAAACCCTGCAAAAAAGAAACAAAAAAAGTCATGAATTTGCAGGATGTTGAACAAAATTCCGTGTAAACAAAATAATATTGAATAATATTCCATAACGCGTTATAATATATTTGCCGGGAAATTCAAATCCGGCGGGCAGGTTTATTTTTGCACTGAATAATATATTAATTTCGGGGGTAAGAAACATGTTTATAAATCCTTATGAAAACAACAATATTGACGGTGGACAATGGTTAAAAGCAAATTTTCATACTCATGCGGGAACGGGGGAAAATACCTGCGGGCATTATGAGATTGAAGAAGTGATTGCTGCTTATAAAGGTGCGCGTTATGATGTTTTAACCATATCAAACCACGATTTATTTTCTGATGTACAAAAGTATCAGGAAAAATATGAAATGGTTATTATAAACGGCTTTGAATTCAGCACTGATCCACACATGCTATGCATTGGTAATACCGGTGTTATAAAAGGAAATCACCAGGATGTAATAAATGAATGCAGGAAACAGCGAGGTTTAGTAATACTTTGCCATCCAAACTGGCAGAGGATGCAGTACTGGCCCTGGAAGGACATGGCTGACCTGAAGGGGTATACGGGAATGGAAATATTCAATTCTGTAATTTACAGGCTGAATGGAAAAGGGCTTGCGGCAGATGCCTGGGATTTCCTGCTTTCCCAGGGCAAACTGGTATGGGGCTTTGGGAATGATGATTTTCACAGGTGGCATGATATTGCCAGGTCATGGAATATGATTTACGCAAAAAGAGATAAAGACAGTGTAATGAATTCCTTGAGCAGTGGAAACTTCTATGTGTCTACAGGTATGATTCTGAAAGAATTCTCTTTCAATGACGGAACAATCAGAGCCAGTGCTGTTTCATATAATGGTTTTGTCACGGAAAACAAATACATCTTCATTGGAAAAGGCGGGGAAATTCTGAAAGAGCAAACAGGTGAATATGGAGAATATAAAATGGATGGCAGCGAGCTTTATGTAAGGGTGCAGGTTGTAAGTGAACACGGTGCCATGCTTTGGACACAGCCAATATATGATGAAGAAAGGTTTAAGAAGCAGGAGGACTTATGGAAGGTATAAAAAACTGTTTGATTCTTATGAGAAGCCTTTACCCTTCTATGCACGAATCTGAAAAGAAAATAGCCGATTTTATACTTGAACATCCGGAGATAGTGGTAAATATGACGGTTGCTCAAATTTCGCGCAAAGTTGGAGTTGCTGATTCAAGTATAGTAAGGTTCTGCCAAAAACTTGGTTTCAACGGTTTTACGGAGCTGAAAATCAATATTGCAAGAAATCTTGTACAGCCAAGTGAGCTGATTTTTGAAAATATTAATATGGACGACGATTACGCCACTATATTGTCAAAAGTATTTGCATCAAGCATAAAAGCTCTTGAAGACAGTTTGAAAATGCTGGAAGCTTCTGAGTTTTCAAAAGCGGTGGAACTCCTTTTAAAAGCAAGGAGAATTGAATTTTATGGAGTGGGTACTTCAGCGCCCATTGCAATGGATGCGTATTACAGGTTTATGCGGATAGGCCTGAACGCACATGTTGCCACAGACCCGCATATAAGCAGGATTTCAGCCAACATGCTGGATGAGAAATGTGTTGCTGTCGGCATATCGCATACGGGCAGGACAAAAGACACCGTGAAGGCTGTAGAAATAGCTAAAAGCAAAGGAACTTCAATTATCGGCATTACAAGTTTTATTGACAGTCCAATATCTAAACTGGCAGATTGCAAGCTCATAACATCCACTTCTGAAGCCCGGTTTATGAAGGAAGCGGTATCTTCCCGTATTGCCCAAATTGCGCTGTTGGACAGTTTATATACCTGCATTGCAATTAAAAAATATGATACTGCTGTAGAAAATATTGAAAACATGGCGGAAATTCTTGACGAAACGAGGTTTTAGATTAAATGGGGGTTTACAGCAAGTTAGTTTATCTGATAGATATGGACGGTACCATATATCGTGGTACATGTCCGATTGAATATGCGAAAGAATTTATCAGGTACCTGCAGCAAAAAAACAGGATTTTTTTTCTTGTGACGAATTGTCCCTTAAACTCTGCGGGTGCTTTGGCCCGAAAGGTGCAGGGAATGAGAATTGACGTGGGACCTGGCAATATTATTACTTCAGCAGATGTCACGGCAGACTATTTAGTCAGCAGCACTTCTTGCTCAAAGGCTTATGTAGTAGGAAGTGATGCATTGAAAGAAAAGATTGCAGGGAGAGGGATCGGCATCGTTTCTGAAGGTCCTGACTGTGTCGTGGTTGGATACGACACGGAATTCAGCTACGAAAAAATGAAAAAGGCAACCCAGTTCATACTTGACGGTGCCGGTTTTATATGTACAAACGGTGATTCCACGATACCCGACGGAAATAAACTGGTTCCCCATACCGGTGCAATTGCTGCAAGCATTGAGACGGCATCAGGGACAAAACCCGTTGTTATCGGGAAACCAGAGCGTTATTTATTGGACACAGTGTCCCGGAGGGTTAAGTGCAAAAAAGAACAGTTCTGCGTCGTGGGGGACAGGCTGGATACTGACATTTATTTCGGAGTTAAACAAAATATTTTGTCTTTTCTTGTGCTGACAGGGGTTACAACTATTGATGACCTCAAAAAAAGCAACATACAGCCCACAAAAGTCTTTAACAACTTATGTGAATTAATGCTGTTTGATGAGGAAAATAATTAATATATCTTCCGTCTCTGCATTTTATTTCAACACCTTAGAAATAATATAAAGTGATGTATCCTTGGGCGCTTTAATTATACGTCCTTGTATTTATTTAAATAGTTTAGCAGTAAGATACGAAAAGGAGAGATCACTTTATGGCCAGAATAGAAACAATGGATGGAAACCAGGCTGCGGCTTATGCTTCTTATGCGCTGACGGAAGTTGCGACAATTTTTCCGATTACTCCTTCCTCTCCAATGGCTGAAGGAGTTGATGAATGGTCTTCCCACGGAATGAAGAACATATTCGGACAGCCAGTCAAGGTTGTAGAGATGCAGTCTGAAGCGGGAGCTGCCGGAGCAATGCACGGATCGCTGGCTGCGGGAGCTTTGACCACGACTTATACAGCTTCGCAGGGTCTGCTTTTAATGATTCCGAATATATATAAGATGGCAGGAGAACTTTTGCCGGGGGTATTTCATGTAAGCGCCCGCGCAATTGCCACTCATGCCCTTTCAATTTTCGGAGACCACCAGGATGTTATGGCATGCCGTCAGACAGGGGCAGCGCTCCTGGCGTCATCCAATGTTCAGGAAGTTATGGATTTGGGCTTTATTTCGCATTTGTCCGCAATAAAATCACGGATACCGTTCATCCATTTTTTTGACGGTTTCAGAACATCCCATGAATATCAGAAAATCAATGTCATCGAATATGACGAAATAGCGGATATAGTCGACTATGAGGCTATCAAAGCTTTCAGGGATAACGCATTAAATCCTGAACATCCGGTGATCAGGGGAACTGCCCAGAATCCTGACATATACTTCCAGGGACGGGAGGCATCAAATAAATTCTATGAAAAAGTTCCCGAAATTGTAGAGTATTACATGGGTGAAATAAAGAGAATCACAGGCCGGGAATACCACCTTTTTGATTACCACGGGGCGAAAGACGCAAAATATGTGATTGTGGCTATGGGATCAGTATGCGATACTGTGGATGAAGTAGTGGATTATCTCAACAAATGGGGCGAAAAGGTAGGCGCTGTAAGAGTTCACCTTTACAGGCCTTTCTCTTCAAAGCATCTTCTTGATGTTATTCCTCCAACCGTCGAGAAAATAGCTGTATTGGATAGGACAAAAGAACCGGGCTCAGCGGGGGAACCGCTGTATCTTGATGTTGTAAGGGCGTTTTACGGATCCGGCAGAACTCCTGTAATAGTTGGAGGAAGGTATGGCCTTGGCTCAAAAGACACAAGACCGTCCCAGATACTTGCGGTATTTAATAATCTGAAAAAAGACGAGCCGAAGAATAACTTTACAATTGGCATTGTGGACGATGTTACAAATACTTCGCTTCCTGAAGAGAAAGACATCGATACGGCTCCTGAAGGAACAATAAGCTGCAAATTCTGGGGCTTGGGCTCCGATGGAACGGTAGGGGCGAACAAGACGGCGGTGAAAATTATTGGAGACAATACCGAACTTTATGCCCAGGCTTATTTCTCGTACGACAGCAAAAAATCGGGAGGTACGACAATTTCACATCTGAGGTTTGGCAAAAATCCCATAAGATCGCCATACCTTGTTTACAGTTCAGACTATATTGCATGCCATAATAAATCCTTTATTTACCAGTATGATATTTTGAAAGGGCTTAAACAAAACGGCACATTTGTACTCAATTGCCCATGGAAGGCTGAAGAACTGGACGAAAAAATACCGGCTTCAATAAGGAAGTATATTGCACGGAATAATATAAATTTCTATATAATTGATGCAATATCAATAGCCTCGGAGATTGGGCTTGGCAACAGGATAAATATGATAATGCAGGCTGCCTTCTTCAAATTGGCAAATGTCATACCAGTTGAGGATGCGGTCAGGTACCTGAAAGATTCTGTTGAGAAAATGTACGGCAAAAAGGGACAAAAAATTGTTGAAATGAATAAAGCCGCAATAGACAGGGGCATTCAAGACCTGGTGAAGGTGGATGTTCCCGCAGCATGGGCAGATGCAATTGATGAGGAAATGCCTGAGAAAGAGGAGCCGGATTTTGTCAAAAGGATACAAAGGCCTATGGCACAACTTGAAGGAGATGAGCTGCCTGTAAGCGCTTTTAACGGAATGGAGGACGGAACATTCCCGCTGGGAACAACAGCATATGAAAAACGCGGAATTGCAGTTATGATTCCAGAATGGCAGATTGACAAGTGCATACAGTGCAACCAGTGTTCGTATGTATGTCCGCACGCTACAATAAGGCCGTTTCTTCTGAACCAGAAAGAGAAAGAAAGAGCGCCTGAAACCTTTAAAACGAAAAAAGCAATAGGGAAAGGCCTTGAAGGGTTGGAGTACCGTATACAGGTAAGCCCTCTTGACTGCACAGGTTGTGGCAACTGTGCTGATATCTGTCCGGCAAAGGGCAAGGCACTTATAATGAAACCTGCGGAACAGCAAATTGAAGCCGAAGCTGAAAACTGGGAATTTGCAATGACAGTAACCGAAAAGGACAATTTAATGGATCCATTTACTTTAAAAGGCAGCCAGTTTGTAAGGCCTCTGCTGGAGTTTAACGGAGCATGTCCGGGATGCGGTGAAACCCCATATATCAAGCTTCTGACACAGCTTTTCGGCGACAGGATGATGATTGCAAACGCCACAGGCTGTTCTTCCATATGGGCTGCAAGCGCTCCATCCATGGCTTATACAACAAATGCGGAAGGAAAGGGGCCTGCCTGGGCAAACTCCCTGTTTGAGGACAATGCTGAGTACGGCTATGGCATGTATTTAGGAGTAAAACAGATAAGGGAGAAACTGGCAGACCTGATGAAAGAAGCTTTAAATGCGCCCATTGATGAAAACATAAAGGAAGCTTTCCGGGAGTGGCTTAATGGCATGGACGACGCTGATGCTTCAAAGAAGGCTACTGCCAGAATACTTGAAGCTCTGAAAGGCATCGACTACGAAAAGCACCTGGTATTGCGCGAGATAATGGAAAGGAAGGACTTTTTAATTAAGAAATCTTTCTGGATGATTGGAGGGGACGGTTGGGCGTACGATATAGGATTTGGAGGCCTGGACCATGTCATTGCTTCGGGTGATGATGTAAACCTGTTTGTAATGGATACCGAGGTTTATTCAAATACAGGCGGACAGTCTTCCAAATCGACACCCACAGCTGCAGTGGCAAAGTTCGCAGCATCAGGCAAGAAAATCAGGAAAAAAGATTTGGGCCTGATGGCCATGAGTTATGGCTATGTTTATGTCGCCCAGATTGCAATGGGAGCAAACATGAACCAGACGATCAAGGCAATAACGGAAGCAGAGAGATATAAGGGGCCTTCATTGATAATTGCGTATTCTCCGTGCATAAACCATGGTATAAAGACCGGTATGGGGACCAGCATAATGGAGGAAAAAAAGGCTGTGGAAGCAGGATACTGGCATCTTTACAGGTATAACCCCGACCTGAAAAAAGAGGGCAGGAATCCTTTTATTCTGGATTCTAAAGAACCTTCCGGATCATTCAAGGATTTCCTGCATGGCGAGGTAAGATTCTCTTCGCTGATGAATGTATTTCCCGATATTGCGGAAGAAATGTTTGAAGCGGCGGAGAACCATGCAAAGGAAAGGTACGAAACATATAAGAGATTGGCGCAACAAATATAGGGGAGGACAGACAGGTCCGCCCCTATATTATTTCTGGTTTGAATCAACCCATTCCTTGGCATTTCTTACTTCCAGCTCATCAGGAATTGCAACGTTCGAAACAGGTTTTGTCTTGTGAATTTTTGCCCATGCCGCCGTTTCATGGTTTTCAACAGGCTTGCCCATAAAGCGCTTTTTAAAATTATTTTCGGCCATATAAATTCCTCCCCTGATTTCCTTAATACGTCATAAAAATATTATTTAATAAAAGTTACTAATTATTCATCAGGATTTACTTAAAGGGGAAGAAGCAGGACAATCAGGGGGACGGTTCTTTCGCTTCACTTGTTTATACGGCATTGTGGACAAAGGCAGCAATTTTGTCAACCGGTATATAGGCAATTGTGCCTACTGTACAAATAAATGGCCTCCAGAATTGCACTGTATTTTTTATATGCAAATCAAAACCATATCTAAATATGGGGTTACTGTATATGCATGAATTACCTAAAGGACATGCCGGAGCAGGTCCGATATGTATAAGCAGTTTTATATAAATGCTGTTGGAATCAAGCAATACCCCTGTAAATCCAGCCCCTGACATTCCTCCGCTGCTTACGAAAACAGTGACGGTAGTGCCTAAATATTTAGCCATATGCATTGCAAACTTATTTCCTTCTATTTCCTGAACGGTATGTACGCAATCTGCATTTTGTATTTTGTCAGCTTCAGCGTTCCTATCGGCTGAATTGTCGAAAAACTTTACATTGTTGTCTTTTTCAGCCGTCTTTCTTTTTCCGGAGGTGCGCCTTCTATAGAAAAACAATTACAATCACTCCTTTTTTTTATACCTTCTGCAAATCTCAATATCCCTACGTTATATCATATAGACATTCAAAAGAAATGTTTCCAATTTAGATGAACCATTAAACATAAAACTCAAAACAAAAGTAACAGGTGTACAAGAGTTAACATAATATGTAGTAAGAGTAAACGACTAATTATTTGGAAGGAGAGATCATAATGTCTGATGGTGTTGGAGGAATTTATGGTGGTGTCGGTTCATTCCCCGGAGGAAGCTTTGCTGCATTGCTCGCCAACTATATTGGTGAAACCGTAACAATCTTCACCAACAGTGGAGGCCAGTCAGGAGCAGGTTTTACAGGAGTAATTCTTGCAGTTAACAATGTATTTGTAAGGCTGCTCACCAGGATTGGTCCGCCACCGGGATGCTCACTTGGGAACGCTTGCACTGGTTTCCATGTAGGTCCTGGATACGGATATGGATACGGCAAGGGCTGCGGCGGCTATGGCTCATACACAGACGGATTCGGCGGTCCCATTGCTCCCGCAAGTGAAGTTGGCGCAATAACCGCAGGCGGATGGAACGGCTATCCTGTATATACTGTTGGATCTGTAACTGATATACCGATTTCAAGTATAGTATCGTTTGTCCATAATGCGGTTTAGTGAAAATTACCGGGGTGAAAAAGTAGAACAGGGGAAGCAGAGAGAAGGCAGGGGAAAGAAATGTAATGATGCTCTCAATGCTTCCTGTAAACGAAGCGGGGGGACGAACTCTTTGCTCCCTATAGGAAGCAGAGGTGAACCGTTCCCTCATTTGCTCTTGCTTGCCCCTCTTTAGCTGATTCCTCGTTTCCTAGCTTCTCCTGTCGAAAAGTCCGGTTTTGTATCGGACCTTTTTATTTGCAGCAATAGGTTACAATATGCTATAATATAATTGCTACATTAAATGCAGCGATAATAAAAGAGAGGGATATTAAGATTGTATTCTAAAACTGAAGACTTTTATGATGGCGCGGGGTATTTGCGTAAGCCGGGTGAAAGCTATTATGATGCAGAGGGAATTCTGCGAATACCCGGTGAAGAATACTTTGACTACCAGGGGTTTTTAAGGAAACCTGATGAACCTTTCTATGACAGTCAAGGATTTTTAAGAATTCCAGGCGAAAATTTCTATGATAAAAAAGATTTTTTGAGGCAAGGTTAAAAAAAAGGGTGTCCCATATGGAACAACCCCTAGAACATCTTTCTTTTTGCCAAAAAGTATATAGAGATACCCGAGAGTGCTAACGATATTAACAGTATTATATAAAATGCCCCGCCTAAATTGCTGAAAGGCAAATTAACATTCATGCCGAAAAAGCTTGCGACCATTGTAGGTATTGACATTACGATGGTCACTGATGTGAGGAATTTCATCACTATATTTAAGTTGTTTGAGATTATTGAGGCAAAAGCGTCCATTGTACTGCTTAAAATATTACTGTATATGTTGGCCATCTCAATTGCCTGCTTGTTTTCTATTATGACATCCTCGAGAAGGTCGTTGTCATCAGGATACTTTTTTATATAGTCAAACCTGAGCATTTTTTCAAGGACCAGTTCATTTGCCTTCAACGAGGTGGAAAAGAACACAAGGGTCTTTTGAAGGTCCAGCAGCTGTATAAGTTCCTTGTTTCTCATTGATTTGTGCAGGGCATACTCAATCCTTGTGCTTTCCTTGTCGATTAACCTTAAATAATGTAAATAGTAAGCGGCATTTTTATAAAGTATTTGAAGAATAAACCTATTTTTAAAGAAAGTATAGAAAGATTTTACCCTGTTATTTATAAAGTCCTTTATAATCGGGTTTTCCCTTAAACATACTGTTATTATATTCTCTTTAATAACTATAATACCAAGAGGAATGGTTACATATATGCTATTATCGCCCTCTTTTTCATCAATTGGTATGTCAACTATTATAAGGGTTTGACCGTTATTGGAATCAATACGTGCACGTTCCTCTTCGTCGAGGGCGGCTCTTATATATTCAACATCAACCTTTAATCCTTCACATACTCTTTTTATCTCTTCTTCAGTCGGATTGGTCAAATTAACCCATACACCATCTTCGAAATGATCCATACGAACCAGTTCTTCGTTTACAGTCTTGAAAATCTCCAGCATTTTTATCACCCTTTTCACTTATAAATTTTGCTGTATGGGTTTACTTATTATTTACATATTTTCATAAAAAATTCAATCCGGCACAAAACACATAGAGATGGCCAGATAAGTAAACCCATTGTTTATTGGTATCATGTTTTGACTACAATTAGGATCACTATCCATGAAACCACCTCCATGCATTAATGTTTTTTGAAAATAAAAATTCCCTTCAACAAGCAAAGGGAATTAAAGCAATATAACTCTTCACCTTCACTCGTTGAGCTTTGGCACTGTACAGCTTTGGAATACCTAGTTCCAGCTACATTAAGTAGAACCTTATTTCGGTAATACCTGTTGACCCTTTGGCATCTTTCGATGTTGCAGGGCAGCAGCGTGTATCTGTACAGTAACCTCACCTAACGAAGATTCAAATATTTATTTGTCAACTTGATTATACAACTTTAGCCCCATCATTACAATATATTTTATGAAAAAAAAACAGGAGGGGTTACATTTTATGTTAAGTTTTTCAGGATAAAAAAGTGTTTTCGCACGTTATTTTCCCTATTGACTCTCCGGTTAATTTAAATTAGAATGCAATTAAAGGTAATTAAACCGCAAATAAATAACTATAAGTGAATATGAATACTTAATGCTATTTGAATAAGAAGTGTTTTAAAAATATATGGAGGGAGTCGGGCAGGATGAATAGGGAATCATTTAAGGAATATATTCAAAAAGGCTTTTTCATACTTGACGGTGCCACAGGGACGGAACTGCAAAAGAGAGGAATGCCGGGAGGTATATGCCCTGAGCAGTGGGTCATTGATAATCCCTGGGCCATAATCGATTTGCAGAAGAAATATGTCGAATCAGGCTCAAATGTTGTTTATACATGCACATTTGGAGGAAACAGGGTTAAGCTTGAAGGATTTGGCTTAGGCGATAAGGTTATTGAGCTTAATAAAAAACTTGCCCGGCTTTCGAGGGAAGCTGTCGGTGAAAGCGCCCTTGTTGCAGGTGATCTGGCTCCTACAGGTGATTTTATAGAGCCCTTTGGAGACCTGTCTTTTGAGGAGGTAGTTGATATATACAAAGAGCAGGTAGCGGGGCTGCTTGAAGGCGGTGTAGATTTTTTTGTTATTGAGACCATGATGGACATACAGGAGGCAAGAGCGGCATTAATTGCAGTCAGGGAAAGCTGTGATTTGCCCGTTTGTGTAAGCATGACCTTTGATGAAAATGGAAAAACGTTGACCGGAACCGATCCTGTGACTGCGTTGATAACGCTTCAAAGCCTTGGCGCTGATGCCGTAGGCTGTAATTGTTCCACAGGCCCCAAAGATATGTTAAAGATAATATCGCAAATGAAGCCTTATGCGAAAGTGCCACTTATGGCAAAACCAAATGCGGGGTTGCCAAAGCTTGTAAACGGCAGGACCGTATTTGATATGGGAACTGAGGAATTCGGAATGTTTGTTGCTCCCCTGGTTTCTGCAGGGGCAAACATGATCGGAGGATGCTGCGGTACTTCTCCTGAGTATATTGAGCAGATACGGAAAAACATAGAGGGACTTGCGCCCGTATCGCCGAAAGTTAAGGCCATAAGCGCATTAACTTCATCAAGAAAAACCGTACTTATTAACTCCGAAAACAAATTCCTTGTAATTGGAGAAAGAATAAATCCAGAAACAGAGAAAAACCTGCAGGATGAATTAAGAGAAGGAGAAACTTATGAAGTTCAGCGGTTGGCTGCGGAACAGGTTCAAAAAGGAGCGGATATCCTTAACATAAATGTCAAATTGCCCGGAACAGATGAAGCAAAATTAATGAAAACCGTGGTGGAGTTTGTCGGATCCAGGTTTAATACCCCTCTTTGTATTGACACGGTATCTCCTGAGGCGCTTGAAGCGGCTCTGAGAATATATCCCGGAAGGGCTTTGGTTAATTCAATTTCTGCTGAGAAGGAAAAAATTGAAAAACTTCTTCCTGTCGTTACAAAATATGGAGCCATGTTTATATTGCGTCCCCTTGATAACAAAGGTGTTCCTGAAGAAACATGCCGAAGATCTGCAATTATTGAGAGTGTATATAATGAAGCAAAGAAATATGGTTATGAAAAAGATGACATTATAGTCGATAGCCCTGTGGAGGAGGAATCTTCAAATCAGGAACCGGCAGAAGAGATGCTTAAGTTATTAAAACAGTGCAAAGCAACTTTTGGATGTGCGTCTGTTATAGGAAAAGGCAAAAGCGGTAGGTGGAACTGTCGTTTAACTTTTGAAATGTAACGGCATTATGACACTTAAAATTACCATAAAATTTTCAAGAATTGCTCTTGACTTTATATCTGACTATCTGCTACAATGGTATGGCATGTTGGTGGTGTTTATATGGCGGCGTAGCTCAGGTGGCTAGAGCATGCGGTTCATACCCGCAGTGTCGTTGGTTCGAATCCGACCGCCGCTACCACAAATCCGGCCCATTGGTCAAGCGGTTAAGACACCGCCCTTTCACGGCGGTAACAGGGGTTCGAGTCCCCTATGGGTCACCAAAATTTTTCACGGCAGATAATCACAAGATTGTCTGCTGTTTTTCATTTCAGGCTTAAAAATCATCACGCTAAGAGGCGGAATTCTTAGGTTTACTGAATAAGGCCTGTTGTGGAATGGATACTCTTCGGCGTGTATCACTCCAAAATTTCCTATATTGCTGCCGCCGTAAATTTCAGAATCGCTGTTAAGTATTTCTTTATAGAAGACATTATACGGAACACCGATACGGTAATTCTCATGGGCAACAGGCGTAAAGTTGCACACAAATAACAACACATCGTGGTGGTTTCTGCCCTTACGTATGAAGGATACAATACTGTGGTCGGCATCGCTGCAGTCAATCCACTCAAAACCTTCATAGCTGAAATCAATTTCATGAAGCGCTTTTTCGTTTTTATAAAGGGTATTTAAGTCCCTTACATAATTTTGCAGCTTCCTGTGCATTTCAAAATCAAGAAGGTGCCAGTCAAGGCTTTGTTTATAATACCATTCCATAAACTGACCAAATTCTCCACCCATGAAGAGTAGTTTTTTCCCGGGATGGCCGTACATATAACCGTAACTTACCCTAAGACCTGCGAATTTTTGCCAATAGTCTCCAGGCATTTTGTTTATCATTGAGCACTTGCCGTGGACAACTTCATCATGGGACAGTACAAGAATGAAGTTTTCAGAGAAAGCGTACATTATTGAGAACGTCAGATTATTATGATGATACTTTCTGTATATGGGGTCCATGCTTATATACCTGATATAATCATTCATCCAGCCCATATTCCATTTAAATGAAAAACCCAATCCTCCCACGTGGGGCGGTTTGGATACAAGCGGCCAGGAAGTTGACTCTTCGGCAATCATCATAACTCCAGGAAAGTACCTGAAAACTGTTGCGTTCAAACGGCGCAAGAATTCTATGGCCTCCAAATTTTCTTTTCCGCCCCATTTGTTTGGTATCCATTCGCCCTCTTTCTTTCCGTAGTCCAGATAAATCATTGATGCCACCGCATCAACGCGCAGGCCGTCAATATGATACTTTTCAAACCAGAAGACGGCATTTGATATAAGAAAATTCATAACTTCATTTCTTCCGTAGTTAAAAATATGGGTTCCCCAGTCCGGATGCTCGCCCTGCCTGCTGTTATAATGTTCATAAATGGCAGTTCCATCAAACCTTGCAAGTCCGTGCCCATCCTTTGGGAAATGTGCAGGTACCCAGTCGATTATCACACCTATGCCTTCCTGGTGGCACCTGTCAACAAAGTACATAAAATCCTCAGGAGTGCCATAGCGGCTTGTTACTGAATAGTATCCGGTAACCTGGTAACCCCACGAACCGTCAAAGGGATGTTCTGCAACCGGCAAAAGTTCAATATGGGTATACCCCATATACTTAACATAGCTGACCAGTTCCTCTGCAAGTTCCCTGTAAGTGAGAAACCTGTTTCCTTCCTCAGGTACACGTTTCCACGAACCCAAATGAACTTCATAAATTGATATGGGCTTTTCAAATATACTGGAACTGTCCCTCTTTTCAATCCATGCCCTGTCATTCCACTTGTAGCCGTCCAAATTGTATACAATAGAGGCGGTTCCAGGCCTCAGTTCCGAGTAAAGGGCGTAAGGATCGGATTTAATATATAATTCGTTGCAGGGAGTTTTTATCTCATACTTGTACATATCCCCGTGTTTAACTCCGGGTATGAATATCTCCCAGACTCCTGAGCTTCCCCGCATCCTCATCTGGTGTCTTCTGCCGTCCCATTGGTTGAATTCGCCTACCACGCTCACCCGTTTTGCACAGGGAGCCCATACCGCAAACAAAGTACCTTCGATTCCGTTAATGTTAAGAACGTGAGCTCCAAGCTTTTCAAATATCCTATGATGGTTTCCCTCATTAAAAAGGTAAAGGTCGTATTCGGACAATACAGGCCAGAAACTGTAGGGGTCATATATTGTAAAAACATTCCGGCAGTTGTCGGTTATCTCAAGCTTGTACGGAAACAGGTCATTAACGCCGCTTATAACTGTTTCAAAAAACCCGCTTTCGTGAATTTTCTCCATTGTATAACTGCTGTTATCCTGCAAATTTATTACATTAATTCGTTCAGCGTTAGGAAGATAAGCCCTGACTGCAATGCATAGATTCTTGGCACCGGATTTACTGATGACATGCATGCCAAGCACGGAAAATGGATCCCTGTGTTCCCCGTTGATTACCATATATACATCATTTATGTCCGCGGTTGTATTCATAATAAAAAATATATGCACTCCTTTGAAGAAATAAAGCAAGGAGACGTCCTTCTAAACAAAAAGATATCCATCTTTGTATGAAAACCACGTCTCCTTATATCTGCTGAACTGTAATGTGTACATATATTATGAATAATAAAACGAATTTTTAAACCTGCATGCTGTTTACAGCATTTTCCAACCGGGGAAGGCAGGATAATCGGTCAGTACAGTGCATTAAGTATTTCCTGCTTCGAGTAGCCTTCTTTTTCAAGGGGCGCGATTACATCGTTTTCAAGATCGGGAACATAAGATTTGAGAGCCTTGAACCTGCCGGCAATTTCGTATTCACCCATGTCTGCAGGAACAAGCACTGACTCAAGGGTTTTAAAGTTAATGCTTCCGTTTTTGTAAATTATCTCACCTTCACCGTCAATGAATGAGTAAATGTGGAATTTGCTTCCGTCTGCCAGGCCCGGGATTTTTCCGGTTACTTCAAGAAGCTCTACCGAAAAATATTTGTTTGCCACAAGATAAGTCTTGCTGGAGGTGGAATCAAGTTTAATTTTGATTCCTCTCGTTTTTTCTTTGGGAACTTCTGAGTTGAAGTTAATTACATCAATGGCTTTGTCAATATGCAAAGGCCTTTTTTTACCGTCCTTTCCGATGCGGTTAAAGTCATATATCCTATATGTGGCATCGGAATTTTGTTGAATTTCGGCGAGAATAATGCCTTTTCCAATAGCATGGACCAGTCCGGCAGGAATATTCAGCACATCGCCGGGATACACCTCAATATATCTTAAATACTTTTCCAAAGTCCCGTTTTTAACCGCCTCGGCAAAATCATTTTTGGATGTGCCCGGCATCAGGTCAAATACAAGCCTGGCTCCTGGTTCGGCAGATATTATATACCACATTTCATTTTTCCCGTATTCACCGTTTTCGTGGATAAATGCGTAACTATCGTCAGGATGAACCTGTACTGACAGGTCTTCATTTGCGTCAATGAACTTTACAAGCAAAGGGAATCTATCTGAATCTTTTTCCGCAAGGGCATTGCCAATCAACTTGCGGCCAAGTTTTTTCACAAGCTCGGGAAGCGATATTCCTTCAAAAGCCCCGTTTGACACTATGCTTATACCGTTGGGATGACAGGATATCTCCCAACTTTCAGCAACTATTCCGTCCGGGAGAATTCTGCCGTATTTTTCAAAATTCCTGCCCCCCCATATATAATCTTTATATACGGGCTTAAACTTAAGCGGATATAACATTTTGCGACGCCTCCTCTGCGATATATAATGTTATTTTATATAATATATTCCGGTTTAATTTGCAAAGAAACATGGCAGTTTTACCTGTTTTGCCAGGTATTCTTTACTGTTATTATAACTCATCGGCGTAAGATTTTTCTACAACCGGAAAGTTTTCTTAATTTGTTACAAACAATTAATTAAAATAATATAATTAAAAATAATAAAGGCAAAATGTAACAATCAGAATTTGCTGGTTCTGTTCAAAAGTACAGAGGGACATGTAAGCCATGTATTGTCGAGTAAGCTTGAAAGCAGGCCATCAGGCCGGAGCAGATATGGCCTTAAAGCTATGGCGGAACTTAGGGCATATTGTTGCAGCGGTGGACATGTAGAAACAAAGCATGTAAAAAAAGTATAAGGGATAGTTGCTATATTATATGAGTTAACAAAAACAAAGGGTGGAACTGCTTTTTAAAAACCGGGAGCAAATTGACGCCGCCCAGTGTGCAAAAACCCCTTGTATTATTTAAAACCGTATGATAAAATAAACTTTGTTTACAATCCTTGCCCTGTACTCGCGTTACAGGGCCGTTTAGTCCGGGAGGAGGTGAAAGCAGATGATGAGAAAGTATGAAACGCTTTTTATTATCAATCCTGACCTTGAAGAGGGAGATATTAAAGCTCTTGTAGAAAAATTTAAAAATTTGATTGAAACATCAGCTCAGTTGGAGAGTATTGATGAATGGGGTAAAAGGCGGCTTGCCTATCCTATTAACTTCAAGAACGAAGGTTACTATGTTCTGGTTAACTTCAGCGCCGGTCCTGATTTTCCCTATGAGCTTGACAGAAACTTCAAGATCACAGACGGAATAATGAAGCACATTATTATAAAGAAGAAAAAGTAGGGTGATTTTATGAATAAAGTCGTTCTAATGGGAAGACTTACAAGAGACCCTGAGTTAAGGTATACAAATGTCAACAACATACCTGTATGCAGCTTTACCCTCGCTGTAGACAGGAGATTTGCAAGACAGGGAGAGGAACGACAAACAGATTTTATTCCGATAGTTGCGTGGAGCAAGCTGGCGGAATTCTGCGCAAAATACTTTTTAAAAGGACGTCAGGTGGCTATAATAGGGAGAATCCAGACCAGGACGTGGGACGATAATGAAGGTAAAAGGCATTATGTTACTGAGGTCATAGCTGAAGAAGCATATTTTGCTGACAGCAAGAGAAGCGACGACGCCCAGTTCAGGGAGCCTCAGGATACAGATGCAGACCAGGCTGAGGGATTCTATCCTATAGATGAGGATGACGAATTGCCGTTCTGATAATTGCCGTTGCAGCAAAAGATTCAGACGTATGTATATGAGGGAAAGAAAGTAAACGGAATTTTGCAGGGAAGGAGGTTTTTGCATGTCAGGGCAAAAGAAAGATAAGGCTAACAAGGACGCATATGACAAAGGCGAAGTAAAAGGCGGCATAAAGATGAGAAGAACCAGGAAAAAGGTTTGCTCATTTTGTGTTGATAAAATTGCTGAAATAGATTATAAAGATGTTGCAAGGCTTAGAAAGTTCATATCCGAGAGAGGCAAGATTCTGCCCAGAAGAATATCTGGTAATTGTGCTAAGCACCAGAGGCAGATGACAGTAGCTATTAAACGTGCAAGACATATTGCACTTTTGCCATATACTGCAGATTAAACTATATTATAGAGACACGGACACGGGGACGGTTCTTGTGGCTCATTCTTCGAGTGAGCCGCAAGAACCGTCCCCGTGTCTACAGAACCGTCCCCGTGTCTCACCTTTTTAAATATTGCAGGATTGAGGTGGCTTTAGTGAGGATCGGTTTTTTAGGTCCGAGGGGTACGTTTTCACAGGAGGCCTTGAACAAATACATAGGCTGTAATAAAGAACGTAATACGTATAAAATTGTTGCTTATAATACAATACCGGAAATGCTTTATGCTGTCATGAGCGGAGATTTGGACGAGGCGGTCGTTCCAATTGAAAACTCCATTGAGGGCGGTGTCGGAGTAACGCTTGATATGATGGCTTTTGAAGTCGATTTGATGATAAAAGCGGAATTAACTATACAAATAAGGCAGAATTTGCTTGTAAGAAAAGGGACGAGGTTGGAGGATATTAAATGCATTTTATCCCACCCTCAAGCTGTCGGCCAATGCAGAAAATTTATTAATTCAAGCCTTTCCCGTGCTGAAATAAGGTTTGTTTACAGCACGGCAGAAGCAGCACAGGAGGTTGCCGCCCGCATAAATAATGATCATGGGGCGATTGGTTCAATAGCGGCTGCTGAAGAATATAAACTGGACGTCCTGGCTTCTTCAATCCAGGATAAAGACAACAACCTCACCAGGTTTGTGGTCATTTCAAAGAAGGATTCTCCGAGGACCGGTTCGGACAAGACCTCTATTGTCTTTTCAACTGAAGACAGACCGGGCAGCTTGTACAGGATACTTGACATATTCAATTTATGGGATATTAATATGACAAGGATAGAGTCCAGGCCGGAAAAAAACCAGCTGGGCAGGTATATATTTTTTGTTGATATAGAAGGCCACAGGGATGATGAAGACGTTCGGGACGCCCTTGCCATGGTAAGGAGGAAAACCTCTTTTTATAAGTTCCTGGGTTCTTACCCAAAGTGGAAAGTTGAATGACAAAGGTTGGTTTTTATGGGAAATCGTACAAAGATGTGCTTTTTAGTGGTATAATCAAATTATTGAAAAGCCGTAAACACAATGGAGTGGTCATATGCCTTTTTTCGATAGAGAAATTGATATTACGAGGAATATAAAAATCATTGAATGGCTGAAAAGCGAGTTGATAACAGACGTCGCCAATTTATTCAAAGTCCTTGTAAACGGGATAAAGGAAGAAGTTCATGAATCGGTTTCTGAGATTTTGTCTAATATTATATTAATCAGCTATTTGCTGGGGAAGCGTCTTGGTATCAGTTATAACGCAATTGAAATTAAGATAGAAAACAAGATAAAACTAGGGCTTATTGAAAATCATGACATTGAAAAACACTATGGCGATTTATCTGAGTTGTCCAGGCATTTAAACCTTTCCAGGCTAAAAAAGATGGAATCTTAATTGAGGAGAAGTGCAATGGATAGTAAGAGATTTTCCGGAAAACTATTACCCAGAGCAGGTTTTTACTTATGGATCATTCTGATGCTGGTAGGCGTAATTGCCGTACTGGATTGGAGGGTTGCCATTCCAGGCATAGCGCTGTTATTGTTTCTTACATACTACAATTTCAGGTCGAATTATAAAAAGCAAAAGGAACTTACCAGATATATTGAGAATCTGACTTTGAATATTGATACTGCTACAAAGGATACGCTGTTAAACTTTCCGATGCCTCTTGTTGTAGTGGAACTGGATGGCTCGATAATCTGGTATAATTCTTTATTCCGAAAAATATTTGACGACGAAAACCTGTTGGAAAGGGCAATTAATTCTTTGGTGGAAGGACTTGATCCAAATGATTTGGTAAATGAAACCACAAGGATTTCCAGGCAGGTTTGCGTAAATGACAAGCATTATAATGTTTTGGGCAATTTTGTACAAATAGAGGGAAAAGCCGATACCGAAAATTTTATCTTGCTTTTATATTTTATAGAAAATACCGAGCTTGTAGAGCTTAAAGCAAGGTACCATGATGAAAAAGTGGCGGCTGGTATCATAATTATTGACAATTATGATGAGCTGATGCAGAGTATGGAGGATGCAGCACGTCCTCAAATTCTGGCTGAAATAGAAAGGAAACTTGTGCAATGGTTTAATTTTACGGAAGGAATTGTTAAAAAGTATGAAAGGGATAAGTATCTTATTATTTTTGAATATAAGTACCTTAAGGAAATGGAAGATAAAAAGTTTGAAATACTTGATGCTGTAAAGGAGATCAACGTAGGTAATAAAATACCTGTAACCCTTAGTATAGGATTGGGGATAAACGGTGGTTCCCTCGTTGAAAACCTTAACTATGCAAGCGCTTCAATTGATATTGCCTTAGGAAGAGGAGGGGACCAGGTTGTTATCAAGAACGGCGACAGCTTTAGTTTCTTCGGCGGGAAAACAAGGGAACTGGAGAGAAGAACCAGGGTAAAAGCCAGGGTTATTGCATATGCTTTGAGAGAATTGGTTGACCAATCGCCTGATGTGATTATAATGGGGCATGAAAATGCTGACAACGATTCCCTCGGGGCCGCTTTGGGCCTTTACCGCATGGTAAAAGACAGGGGGAAGGATGTCCGCATTGTATTAAGCCGTTCAAATAACCCCATGATAAGCAATTTGATCTCTAAAATTGAGAGAAGCGGCGAGTATGAAGGTTTGTTCATGACAAAATATGAGGCCATGGAAAGGATAAAGCAAAATACCCTGCTGATTGTTGTTGACACATTCAAACCCAGCTTTACTGAGGCTCCTGAACTACTTGAGCGCACCAAGCAGGTTGTTGTTATTGACCACCATAGAAAAGGGGTGGAATTTATACAGGACGCAGTCCTTGTATACCATGAGACATATGCGTCTTCCACCTGCGAACTGGTAACGGAAATTCTCCAGTATGTAGATGAAAAACTGAAGCTCAGGCCTTTGGAGGCTGAAGCTTTATATGCGGGCATAGTGGTGGATACGAAAAACTTTACTTTCAAGACAGGAGTAAGGACTTTTGATGCTGCGTCGTATCTCAGGAAACAAGGGGTTAACACTGTTTCAGTAAAGCAGTTGTTCCAGAATGATTTTACAACTTACCTGAATATATCAAATGTCGTAAGGGATGCGGAACTTCTGAACAATAACATTGCAATTTCAATATGTCCTCCAAACGTGAAAAACGCGCAATTAATTGCAGCCAAAGCTGCAGACGAGCTGCTTAACCTGTCAGGCATTACAGCGGCATTTGTGCTGTGTTCCGTGAACAATGAAGTTTATATAAGCGGAAGGTCATTAGGTGAAATAAACGTGCAGGTAATACTGGAAGAACTTGGCGGGGGAGGACATATGACAGTTGCAGGAGCACAGCTTATGGAAAATTCTTTGGAGGATGCCAAGGAGAAATTAAAATATGCTATAATTAAATATATGGACAGTTTAAATACACCCGCTTCGTAGCCAAGAGGTACAGAAACGTTATTCCGGAGGAGATACTATGAAAGTTATATTAAAGCAGGATGTAAAAGGTTTGGGGAAAAAAGAAGATATTGTGGACGTCAGCGATGGTTACGCAAGAAATTTTCTCTTGCCTAAAGGTTTTGCCGTAGAAGCCACACAAACCAATCTGAATATTATGAAAACAAAAAAAGAAGCCGAAAAAACAAAAAAAGAAAGAGAGTATAAAGCTGCAAAAGCTTTAGCCGAAAAGCTTAAGAATACAGCAGTGATAATCAAGGCAAAAGCCGGAGAAAACGGCAAACTGTTTGGGTCAATTACCAGCAAGGATATTTCAGAAAAGCTTAAAAGCGATTTTAATATCGATATAGACAAGAAAAAGATAAATCTTGAGGAGCCGATAAGGTCTTTGGGTGTAAGCGAGGTTGAGGTAAAAGTTTATCCTGAGATAAGTACAACATTGACAGTAAAAATTGAGCAGGAGCAGTGATATGGATATTGGCGCATTAGGAAGGATACCACCTCAGAGTATTGAAGCTGAGCAATCCGTGTTGGGATGTATGCTGCTTGACAAAGAAGTTATCCCTGTAATCACCGAAATTCTGAAAAGCGAAGATTTTTACAGGGAAGACCACAAGGAAATATATGAGGCAATTTTGGACCTCTTTGAGAGGGCTAATCCTGTTGACCTGATTACCGTGGCAGAGCAGCTGAAGCAAAGAGGGACACTGGACAAAGTCGGCGGGCTTGAATACCTTACAAATATAGCCACTGCAGTTCCTACTACGGCTAATGCCAGGCACTATGCAAAAATTGTCGAGGAGAAATCAATTTTAAGAAAACTCATAAAAACTTCCTCCGATATAATCAACCTGGGGTACGAAGCTTCCGATGAAGTGTCAATTATACTTGACAGGGCGGAAAAAGGGATATTTGACATACTGCAGAAAAGAAGCAACCAGGGCTTTTCACATATCAAGGATGTCCTTGTGGACGCGTTTAATAAACTGGAAGAACTTTACAATAATAAAGGATATGTAACAGGCGTGCCTACAGGATTTACTGATCTGGACTATAAAACTGCGGGATTCCAGAATTCCGACCTCATACTGATAGCAGCACGTCCGTCTATGGGTAAGACGTCATTTGCCCTGAATATTGCACAGTATGCGGCTGTTCATAAGAAGATTCCCGTAGCCATTTTCAGTCTGGAAATGTCAAAGGAACAGCTAGTGAACAGGATACTGTGCAGCGAGGTAATGATTGACAGCCAGAAGATGCGAATAGGCAAGCTGGATGACTCGGATTGGCAAAAAATGGCCATGGCGCTTGGGCCGTTGTCCGAGGCTCCGATATTTATAGATGACACACCTGGCGCTTCAGTCATGGAACTTCGGGCTAAGTGCAGGAGGCTGAAACTTGAGAAGAATCTTGGCCTGGTTGTAATTGATTACCTTCAGTTGATGCAGGGCAGGGGAAGGGCTGAAAACAGGCAGCAGGAGGTGGCGGAAATCTCACGCTCGCTGAAAATATTGGCAAAAGAGATAAACGTGCCTGTAGTTACCCTTTCCCAGCTAAGCCGGGCTCCTGAATCTAGGTCTGACCACAGGCCGATGTTAAGCGATCTCAGGGAATCAGGTGCCATAGAGCAGGATGCCGATATGGTGTTGTTTCTATATAGAGATGATTACTATAATCCTGATAGCGAAAAGCAAAATATAGCTGAGGTCATAATAGCTAAAAACAGGCATGGACCTACCGGTGTGGTAGAATTAAGGTGGTTTGGAGAGTACACCAAGTTTGCAAATCTTAAAAAAGATTGAAAGTCTTAAAGGGTATTATGATTGAAAGAGTGTCGAATACTATAAAAAAATACAACCTCATAGAGAATGGAGATAAAATTGTTGTAGGCATTTCGGGGGGACCTGATTCCGTATGCCTACTTCATATTCTTCACAGGCTTATACCCGAGTATGGTTTGAAATTATATGCCCTGCATGTAAACCATATGTTGAGGGGCGAAGATGCGGACCTCGATGAACTCTTTGTAAAAGAGTTCTGCAAAAGTTTGGGAGTTCCGCTGCGCATAATCGCAAGAGACATAAATAAAATTTCAAAAAGCTCCGGGGTGTCCATTGAAGAAGCGGGACGGGATATTAGGTACAGAGCTTTTGAACAGTATGCCGCTGATGTGGGCGCATCAAAAATAGCTGTTGCCCATAATAAAAACGATCTGGTTGAGACAGTGCTGATGAATATTATTCGCGGCACGGGACTTGAAGGGCTGACAGGCATAGATTACATGAGAGGCAGAATAATAAGGCCTCTTTTGGATATAGACAGAAAGGATATAGAAGAGTATTGCCGCCAAAATAACCTTTCTCCAAGGATTGACCTTTCCAATCTGGAGAACAAGTATACGCGGAATAAAGTGCGTTTGGATTTAATACCATATATTACACGGATGTTTGACGTGGACGTAGTGGAGAGCGTATACAGGCTGGCAGCGTTATTAAAGGATGATAATGATTTAATTGAAAAGCTTGCTTTAGAAACTTATACTAGTTGTGTTGCAAGCAGGCAACCTGATACGGTTTCATTGGACATTGCCCAGCTTAAAAAAAATCATGTTTCCTTGGTAAAAAGAGTTTTGCGAAATGCAATCAAAGATGTGAAAGGAAATATAAAGGGAATTGAAAGCAAGCATATTGATATGTTAATTGATTTAATGGAAAGCGGAAGGACAGGAATTGAAATTCATTTACCCGGAAGGATCCGGGCCGCAAAGAGTTACGGCATTTTAAGAATTGGCCTTGACGCAAAAAAAATAAAGACTCCCTTGTTTGAGGCTGAAATAAATGTACCTGGTATAACCATGGTCCCGGTTCTGAATGCATCCATAGAAGCATCTGTAGTAGAAAAAAAGCTCATAAGTATTGAGCAGTACAATAATTTAAGGTATAATTCTTTAGTACAGTTTTTTGATTATGATAAATTAAATACGGGAATATATGTAAGGAACCGTAGAAACGGGGATATTTTCAAACCGCTGAAGTCTAACGGTACCAAGAAACTGAAAGAGTATTTTATTGATAATAAAATTCCGTGTGAAAAAAGGGATGAAATACCGCTTGTTGCAAAGGAAAACGAAATAGTTTGGGTTATTGGATATAAAATAAGTGATAAATTTAAAGTAACTGAAAATACTAAATCTGTGTTGATATTAAAATATACTGGCAACAATGGCAGCACTGTTTAGTCATATAATATAAAATGCATCTTTAAGAAATGCAAGGGGGAAATTATGTTAGAAGATATTGATAAAGTTTTAATAACCAGGGAAGTTATAAGGGAAAAAGTCAAAGAACTTGGGAAAAGAATTTCGGAGGATTACAAAGGTAAAGATTTAATATTGATTGGTGTCTTAAAGGGCGGATTTATTTTTCTCGCCGATTTGATGAGAGAGATAACAATTCCTGTTGACATGGATTTGATCTCCGTAACAAGTTATGGAAATTCGACCGAGTCTTCAGGTGTTGTAAGGATTATCAAGGATACCGATGTAAATATTGAAAACAAGCATGTGCTTATTGTGGAAGACCTTGTAGATACCGGGCTTACCCTTAACCATCTTAAACAGCTTTTTAATACAAGAGGTCCTAAGAGTGTCAAAATTTGTACGGCGTTTGACAAACCGTCAAGAAGGAAGGTTGATATTGAAATAGATTATCAGGGCATAGTTGTGCCTGATGAGTTCATTGTGGGTTACGGACTGGATTATGCAGGCAAATACAGGAATTTGCCTGACGTTTGTACGCTGAAAAAAGAAGTGATTGAGCGCCGGTAAATTCTGCGGCTCATAAAGGTTTGTTGTGTTTTGGAAATGGTTATGCTAATATTTATATTGCGGAATTAATGTATTGTGCTGGCAAAAAACATACATTAATTCGCAATAAGGAGGGAGATATTTGAAATATTTCAAAGGATTAAGCTTTTATATAGTGCTTTTTGTAATAATCCTTATTGTTCTCAGCCTGTATCAAGGCGGGGAACCACAGATTGACAAAGGTTATTCGGATTTATTGATAGAATTGGAAAATAAAAACGTAAGCTCAATTTTTCTTGAGGGAAACAACACAGCCATTGTTGAGCTCAAGCAAAGTCCTGACCCAAGGAGCAATAAGTTTACTGTTTATATACCCGATATAACCGGATTTATGCAAGAAGTAAGCGAACCTATTAAAAACGGGGAAATTACTTTCAGGACACAGCCACCACCGTCAGCTCCATGGTGGGTTGCAATTCTGCCTACCATAGGGTTGATAGTTATTTTTGTTTTATTCTGGGTGTTTTTTCTCCAGCAGTCACAAGGCGGCGGAGGCAGCAGGGTAATGTCCTTCGGCAAGAGCAGGGCAAAAATGAGCACTGACGATAAGAAAAAAGTGACATTTGAAGATGTTGCCGGAGCAGATGAGGAAAAAGAGGAGCTGAAAGAGATAGTTGAATTTCTGAAGGCCCCGAAAAAGTTTGTTGAGCTGGGAGCCAGAATTCCCAAGGGTGTTCTCCTGGTCGGCCCTCCGGGTACAGGAAAAACGCTTCTTGCCAAGGCTGTTTCAGGAGAGGCTGGAGTGCCGTTTTTTAGCATAAGCGGGTCCGACTTTGTAGAAATGTTTGTCGGTGTCGGAGCATCCAGGGTTAGAGATTTGTTTGACCAGGCAAAGAAAAATTCGCCCTGTATTGTTTTCATTGATGAAATTGATGCCGTCGGGCGGCACAGGGGCGCAGGTCTCGGAGGCGGACACGATGAACGTGAGCAAACCCTGAACCAGCTTCTTGTTGAGATGGACGGCTTTGGCATAAACGAGGGTGTTATTATACTTGCGGCCACAAACAGGCCGGATATTCTTGACCCGGCTCTTTTAAGGCCTGGAAGGTTTGACAGAAGGGTGTTTGTCGGGTTGCCGGACATTAAAGGAAGAGAAGAAATATTAAAGGTACATGCGAGAGGAAAGCCCATCAGCGAAGATGTAAAACTGGATGAGCTTGCCAAGATTACACCGGGTTTTACTGGCGCAGACCTTGAAAACCTGTTGAATGAAGCTGCGCTTCTTGCTGCAAGAAATAACAGAAAGCAGATAACCATGGAAGATATAAAGGAAGCAATATTCAAAGTAACTATGGGACCCGAGAAGAAGAGCAGGGTAATGAGTGAAAAAGACAAAAAGATCACCGCCTACCATGAAGCAGGGCACGCAATTGCAGCCAGGGTGGTTTCCACAACGGATAAAGTGGAAAGAGTGTCAATAATACCGGCAGGCATGGCAGGAGGATATACGGCCTTCAAGCCTGAAGAAGATATTGCATACCGTACCAAGTCGCAGCTTATTGAGTCAATAATAAAAGCTCTGGGCGGAAAAGCCGCCGAAGAAATAGTATTTGGCGAAATAACTACAGGTGCTTACAGCGATTTGAAACAAGCCAACAGCATTGCAAGGAACATGATCACTAAATACGGGATGAGCGAAAGGCTTGGCAACATGATATTCGCAAGCGAACATGAAGAGGTATTCCTTGGACGGGATTTTGTCCATGCGAGGAATTACAGTGAGGAGCTAGCTGCTGAAATTGACAGGGAAGTTAAGAATATCATAGATGAGGCATATGCGAGGACCCTGACGATCCTTAAGGAAAACCTGAGCAAACTCCATAAGGTTGCAGAGGTATTGCTTGAAAAAGAGAAAATCGAGGGAAGCGAGTTCGAAGAAATATTCGCAACTGCCTGACTGGATTGCAGATTGTCCAGTTTGGCTTGACTCTCTTAAGTGTATATGCTAGAATAATTTGGATAAAATTTAATACTAAGTTGCCTTATCAAGAGAGGTGGAGGGACTGGGCCCAATGAAACCCGGCAACCGGCTTTCAAAGCATCGGTGCCAATTCCTGCAGAATATGGTTATATTCTGGGAGATGAGGAGTAATTTAAACCTCTTCATTAAGAGGTTTTTTTAATGTTATGTAATGGAGAGGAGAGAAATACAATGGCTAAAAGATTATTTACTTCGGAATCAGTAACCGAGGGTCATCCGGATAAGATCTGCGACCAGATTTCAGATGCCGTTCTTGACGCAATTCTAACGGAAGATCCAAACGCCAGGGTAGCTTGTGAGACAGCAGTTACAACGGGACTTGTGCTGGTTATGGGAGAGATATCAACCCGCTGCAGCGTAGACATTCCCAAGATCGTAAGAAAAACTATAAAAGAAATTGGATACAACAGTGCGGAATACGGTTTTGATGCTGATTCATGTGCTGTAATAACTTCGATAGATGAACAGTCGCCTGATATAGCCATGGGTGTTAACAAAGCCCTTGAGGCAAAAACCGGGGAAATGACGGATGAACAGCTGGAATCTATTGGAGCCGGAGATCAGGGAATGATGTTTGGTTTTGCGTGTGATGAAACGCCGGAGCTTATGCCGATGCCTATATCGTTAGCGCATAAACTTGCCAAAAGGTTAAGCGTTGTAAGGAAAAACGGAGTACTTGATTACTTAAGGCCTGACGGGAAATCCCAGGTCACAGTTGAATATGAGGATGATAAGCCTGTAAGGGTGGATACCGTGCTTGTTTCAACACAGCATGGCCCTGAGGTTGAACACGGAAAGATAAAAAAAGACGTTATTGAGCACGTTATCCTTCCTGTAATTCCCCAAAATCTTATAGATGCGAAGACGAGGTTCATTGTCAACCCCACAGGAAGGTTTGTCATTGGCGGACCCATGGGAGACTCAGGTTTGACAGGCAGGAAAATAATTGTTGATACTTACGGAGGTTACGCCAGACATGGCGGCGGAGCCTTTTCAGGTAAAGACCCTACCAAGGTTGACCGTTCTGCAGCATATGCAGCCCGCTATGTCGCTAAGAATATTGTAGCTGCCGGCCTCGCAAAAAAATGTGAGGTCCAGATTGCCTATGCAATAGGAGTGGCCAGGCCTGTATCCATTATGATCGACACCTTTGGCACAGGAAACATATCTGATGACAGGATAGCAGAGCTGATAAAAAAGCATTTTGATTTAAGGCCTGCTGCAATCATTAATTCTCTGAATTTAAGAAGGCCAATATACAAGCAGGTCGCTGCATATGGACATTTTGGAAGGACGGACCTGGATCTTGCGTGGGAGAGGACCGACAAAGCCGAGATATTGAAAAAAGATGCGCAGGTTTAAGCGGTAACAGATGATCCCCCAGTTGCATACTATGGAAATGAAAACCGCAGTATTTCCACAGGATGCAGGGGGGATTTTTTTGGCTGAAATCATTTTCCAGTTTATTACATATGTATTGGCAATTTACGGGCTTATCAATCTGGTTGTAAATATATCCGGTTTGTTTTATAAGAAGTCGTATTCAAAGGATATAAAAATAAAAGCGGTTCTTTTTGTAAAGAATTGTGAGGATGTAATTGAAGGAGTTATAAGGAACATATTTATAGGAGATTTTTTAAGGAAGGTCATGTCAAACAGGAACCTGACAGTTGTGGATATGGGCTCAACTGATAGAACCCTTGACATTCTTGAAATAATAGAACGGGATTATGATGCTGTTGAAGTATTGAAGGAAAGCGAAAAGGAAAAGGTGTTTGACTTTTTTGATGAAATTCCGGAAGAAAAGTAGTAAAATGTAATAAATACAATAAAAACTAAAATACTGATGAAAACAAGGAGACTTGGTTTTGATTACCCTGGAAGGCATTGTTGAGGAGATAATTTTTTCAAACGAGGAAAACGGATATGTTGTCTGTGATATAAAGTGTGCTAAAGACATTGTGACGGTTGTCGGATACATGCCTTTTATCAGTGTGGGCGAAACTATAAAGGTAACCGGAAATTGGACAACCCATCCTGATTATGGCGAGCAGCTCAAAGCCGAATATTACGAAAAAGTATTCCCAAAGGAATCGGAAGCAATAGAGAAATACCTTGCTTCCGGTGTGATCAAGGGAATAGGGCCTGCCACGGCAAGAAAGATTGTTGAAAAGTTCGGAGAAAAAACCTTTGATATTATCCTGTCCAAACCTGAGCTGCTTTCGGAAATAAAAGGCATAAGCCCGGATAAAGCATTTAAAATTGGAGAAGCGTTTGCTGAGCAAAGAGAATTAAAATCCATTGTAATGTTTTTTCAGGAACATGGGATTAGTCCTGCCTTTTCTGCAAAGGTATACAGGGTTTTCGGAGATAAAACTATTGATGAAATAAAAGCTAACCCTTACAGGCTTGCTGATGAGGTATTCGGCATCGGTTTTAAAACGGCTGATAAAATTGCAATGAAACTTGGAATTGACCCAATGTCGAAATTCAGGCTGCGTTCCGGAATAAAATATGCTCTTTCGCAGGCAGCTTCCAACGGGCATACTTACCTT
>DULF01000209.1 GCA_012840535.1 Clostridiaceae bacterium | reverse complement strand
TGCTTTTGGTTTTCGCACCGATTATCAGATAGTTACCTTAAGTGCTATGAAAAAAATTTTTAAAGAAACGAAAAAATGAAAAATATTACTCACTTTTCATACTAATAAAGAATCCTGCAAACGCTTTTATTTCAAGTGTTTACAGGATTTTTTTATCTTCTAAGTGTCAAATACGGGATTATATTTGGTTTAACAATTTGTCAATATATATTTTGTGAATGCCATACAATTAGTACTAGCACATAACTACACTTCCCTTCATATACTAATAAAGTACCTGATTTTTTAAGGAGGTGCCCTATTTGCTACTTGTCTTTTTTTCTGCAGTGCTCGAAGCCATAAAAAATATATTCTTTATGTTCGGATATGTAGCAAACCCGAATTCATTTCCTCATCCGCTCACTCCTGAGGAAGAAACAGAGCTTTTAGAAGGATATAAGAAAGGAGACGAAGAAGCGAGAAACAAATTAATCGAAAGGAATCTCCGGCTTGTCGCACATATAGTAAAAAAATATAATACCATAGGAAATGATTGCGATGATCTGATTTCTATCGGAACAATAGGCCTTATTAAGGCAATATCCACTTTTGACAATACAAAGGGAACCAGGTTAGCAACTTACGCTGCACGCTGCATTGAAAATGAAATTCTAATGCATATAAGAACAGCTAAGAAGATGCAAAACGAGGTTTCCTTGCAGGATCCAATTGGGATAGATAAAGAGGGCAACGAAATCACATTGATTGACGTGATTGGAAACGAAGCGGACAGTGTGGTAGATGAAGTTGAGCTTAAGATACAGGTTAAAAAACTATATAACAAAATGAAATCCGTTCTGAAAAACAGGGAAAAAACAGTACTGGAGTTAAGGTACGGCCTCTGTAACGGAACAAGCAGGACACAGAGGGAAATTGCCAAAATGCTTGGGATTTCAAGGTCCTATGTGTCACGTATCGAAAAAAAAGCAATCAAAAAATTAAGCAAGGAGCTAAGAACCGAGTGTTAAGGGACATCTCTCGCAGAGAAGTGACCTTCTCCTTAGACGGCACTCCTTGAAAAGGAGTGCCCCTGTTACTTGGGCAGAAAAATTGCTTACCATCCCTTTTCCATAATCTGTTCAGCTATTTCAGCAAATATCGGGGCCGCAACTCTGCCTCCGTTCTGGCCGTTTTCTACGAATACTGCCATTGAGTATTTGGGGTTGTTTTTGGGAAAATATCCTGCAAACCATGCGTGAACTATGTCACTTCGGCTTGTTTCCGCGCTCCCTGTCTTGCCTGCTGCTCCTCCGTATTTTTCGAGACTTGCCCTTGTACCTGTGCCCGCAATGGTCACTTCTTCCATCATACTTTTTATAGCGTCTGAAATATCTTTGGAAATTATCCTTTCACCGTCTTTGTTCCTTAAATCTCTTACCTTATTGCCGTTTTCGTCAATTATTGAATCCACAATATTAACTTTGTTCCTTATTCCTCCGTTTGCTACAGTAGCAACTACGTTTGCAACCTGTATAGGTGTAGCCATTATTTCACCCTGCCCGATTGATATATTTGCAATATCTCCGCCGCTGTAGTACCTATACGGATCAGGAAGGTTTCCGCTTGACTCATGTATGCCCTGGTCTTTTATACCCGTAACTTCGCCAAGGCCGAACCTTTGTGCCGTTTCAACCAGATTTCTGTAGCCAATTTTCAGCCCCATGTCAATAAAATAAGAATTGCACGACAATGCAAACGCCTTTTTATAATCAACTTCTCCGTGTCCCCCGTTTCCATAGGACGAACATTTGAACATCTTGTTCCCCACATATATATAACCCGGGCAGTAAAAGTAGTGATCAGTATCAATATTTTGTTCAAACATAAGGGCAGAAACTATTATTTTGAATATTGAGCCCAAGTTGTATGAAGCAACCGCCCTGTTAAACAGCTCGTTATCAGCGCTGTCAAGATAATCTTTAACATTATTCTGGTCAAAATCAGGTTTGCTTGCCATAGCAACAATATCGCCGCTGACTACATCCTCGATTACTACCGCGCCTTTAATCCCGTTTCTTTCCATTACCTCTTCCGTAATTTTCTGAATATGGTAATCCAGCGTCAGTTTAACATCCAGCTTCTTGCTGTTTCCCTCCAACCTTATCATTCTATACCCTAGACCTTCTACAGGATTCCTTTTTGCATCGGTTACGACCCCAACTGAATTTTTCTGGTCATAGCTTAAAACATCTTCATAGTACTTTTCAATACCGACTTCACCTGTTCTGTCCGCCTTATTCAGGTACCCGACCACATGCCTCGCCAAGCTGTTTTCATCATATCTCTTTAAAGAGCTGATGGAAGAAACGCCGGGAATATTCAGGCTTAGCACAGTTTCCTTTGCTTTTTCATCACATTCAATCAATATTGGCCCTCTCTTATCGGTTAAATCTTTTTTCATTTCCTCGAAATCCAATTCCAGGACTTCACATATTTTTAAAAGATTCTCCTCATTTTCTTTTAAATACAATGGCTTTAACACTAAAGAGAATTTTTTGCTTCTGTTTGTAAAGGGTATATAATTCCTGTCTACAATATTGCCTCTCGGCTTTTCTACATTGGAATCCGTAATCCTTTGTATGGATGCGGACTTTGAAAGGCTTGGACCCTCAATAATTTGAAAATAAAACAGACGGAAAAGCAAAACAATAAATACAAAATTAAAAAATAAAAGCAGTGATGATAACCTTTTCTTGTACAATTAAAAGCCCCTCTCATATAAATGTCATTAAAATTTCGCTATATAGATTTTTCCATAAAAGGGGCCTTTCTATTCCTATGGGTTTTATTCTCTGGATTCCCTTCTTAACATGGTATACTCTTCAACTTCCTGGTCCATCGGCATAAAGACCGTCATCTGAGGGTGCGGTGCAACTTCAATATTTTCGCCGTCAATATTTTTCATTTCCCTGATTACCTGTTTAAAATAGCCTCCATTTGGCCTTACTACTTCAATCTCATCCCCGACGAACATCCTGTTTCTCTGTTCAACAGTTGCTATGCCGGTATTCCTGTCGTAGGCTGTAACCAGTCCGACAAAATCATATTCCCGTATATATGAACTGGTGTGATAAATCTGGTCTTTACCCGTTGGCTTATTGAAATAAAAACCGGTTGTAAATTCCCTATGGCTGACTTTTGACACCTCCTCAAGCCATTCCGGATTAAAACGGTATCCCTCAGGATTGCTATAATAAGAATCCAAAGCCTGACGATATGCTCTGACAACGGTAGCAACATAATATGAGCTTTTCATGCGCCCCTCTATCTTCAGGCTTTCAACGCCGGTTCCCAACACTTCCGGAATATATTCGATCATACAAAGGTCCTTTGAGTTGAAAATGAAAGTTCCTCTTTCATTTTCAAAAACAGGCATATATTCCCCCGGCCGTTTCTCCTCAACAAGATGGTATTTCCACCTGCACGGATGCGCACATAAACCTCTGTTAGAATCACGCCCGGCCATATAGTTGCTTAAAAGGCATCTTCCTGAATATGATATGCACATGGCACCGTGTATGAAAATTTCCAATTGAAGCCCTTCAGGTACATTTTCTCTTATTTCCTTTATTTCTTTGAGTGAAAGCTCCCGGGCAAGAATTATTCTTTTTGCTCCGTGCTCATGCCAAAATTTCGCGCTTCTCCAGTTTGTATTATTTGCCTGGGTACTTATGTGTATTTCCATATCAGGAGCAGTTTCCCTGACAATGGAAAGAACGCCAGGGTCGGACAGTATTATTGCATCCACTCCCGCCTCTTCGGCAAATTTCACATAATCGCTCATACCGGTAAGGTCGTCATTATGAGGAATTATGTTCATGGTAAGATATACCTTTTTGCCTCTTGAATGGGCAAACTCTATCCCCTCTTTCAATGTATCAGGAGTAAAATTGTCGGCATAAGCCCTAAGTCCATATTCCTCTCCACCGAGATAAACCGCGTCGGCGCCATAAATAACGGCCATCTTTAATTTTTCCAGATTTCCTGCCGGAGCAAGCAGTTCAACTTTTCTCATGTATATCCTCCCTTTTCTGCCGTTTGGGAACAGTCCTGCTTTTTTATAAGACTATAAGACGGTTCCTCCGTTTTTTAATTAGACATCCTGTTTTTTTCGAAGGATACAATCCAACTTTTTATTTTGTTTATTCCGCAGGGCTGTCCCCCTTTTTATAACTTATTGCAACGCCATCCCCTATTGGCAGTATGGTGGTATCAAGCTGGTCATGATTGCAGATGCTGTCGAGATATTCCCTCATCCTTTTAACAATAGTTTTTTTCCTTCTTACCACAAGCCCGTCGTTTGCAATCATGCCTTTATATAAAACATTATCAGAAATCAGAAGGCCACCGCTATTCAACATACGCAAGCATTCCGGAAGAAATTCTGGATATTGGCCTTTTGCCGCGTCAAGGAAAATCATGTCATACCTTTTATCAAGGCATGGCAGTACATCAGCAGCATCGCCTACAATAATATTAATTATATCCTCCTTGCCTGCCCTTTTCACATTTTCTTTTGCCATATCTGCCATTAATTCATACCTTTCTATAGTGTCAATTTTTCCGCCCGGCTCTAATATCTCAGATAATAAAATAGCCGAGTATCCAATAGCGGTGCCCACTTCCAGGATACGGCGGGGTTTTTTCAATCTCCCTAATATCACAAGGAGCCTGGCAACCTCAGGCTGTATTATCGGTATATGCTGAGCCTCAGCGAAATTCTCGAGTTCCGATAATATTCCTTCATTTCTTTTAATAGTTTTTCTTATATAATCATTTATATAGTCGTAAATTATCACAGTATATTTCCCCATTTCAAAAAAAATGTGAGGTGTCCGCCCTCACAACTTTTGTCTCTTCATATTATTGGCTTTCCAGTATTATTCGGCCTTATTGCTCTGGCTGTTCTTCTCTGCCTTGGCTTTATTGTTCAGATGTTCCTTGTAAGTCTTTGAAAAGTAGTGTCCTCCGCTGCCATCGTTTCTTTGCACAAAGTAATAGTACTCGTGCTGTTCAGGGTTTAACGCGGCCAATATTGAATCTCTTCCGGGGGAACATATAGGCGCCGGAGGCAACCCTTCATACAAATAGGTGTTAAAAGGACTTTCAATCTGTTCATCTTCCAAAGTCAGTGTTTCTTTTACCTTTCCGTCTCTCTCAAGCAAAATATATTGGATTGTTGCACATGACTGCAGCTTGCGCAGATTTTTGTCCTTGCTTCGTAACCTGTTGTAAAATACTCCCGCAATTGTCTCCCTCTCCTCAGGAACCTTTACTTCCCTTTCAATGATGGAAGCAAGAATAATAACTTCATCAACAGTCATACCTAGGTCTTCCGCACGCTTATAATATTCCGGTTTGAAAATTTTGTCAAATTGCCCCAGCAGTTTGTTGATAATCGCTTTTTCTCCTGCCTTGGTATCAAATATATATGTCTCAGGGAACAAATAGCCTTGCAGTCTTTTTTGCTTTCTGGTGATGCCTTTTAAGAATTTATAGTCAAATGTTTCGTTTTCTGCAATACTTAAAAACTTTTCTTTATTAACAAGACCTTTTTCGGCCAGCAGCTCTGCCAGTTGGTTAAGTGTCAGGCCTTCCCTTATGGTAACTTTGATACTTGGATTATCAAGGGGCCTGCTCGATAATATGCGCATTAAAGTTTCCAAATCTTTTAAGCTTGTGTATATTTTCCCTTTTTCAATCACGTGGACCCCTGATTGATATGTGCCGTCATAACCGTTAATTTTAGAAAAGAACCTGAATAAATTCGTATTTGTTATAATGCCCTTTTCCTTAAGCAAATTGGCAATTTCGGCAGTATTAGATCCTAAAGGAATTTCCACCTTTGTCCCCACTTCCGGATCTATCGGCTCAATATTTATGAGTTCGCTGCTTGTCTGGATATCCAACACAAACTTATAGGAAATCATTCCGCAGACAATGGTCAATGCTATTAGCACCAAAAATATAATAAGCCTGATAATAGCCTTGTTTTTCTTCCTGTAAGACTTACCTTCCTTTTTGTGCATTGCCTGAACCTTGCCCATAAAATACTCACCACCAGAATCCTTAATCATTTAATTATATAGTAGCTTCATGGAATTTGCTTCTAGCCTTAGCGCGTTGCTCCGTGTCAAGAATCTTTTTTCTCATTCTTACTGCTTTTGGTGTAATTTCAACCAGCTCATCATCAGCTATAAACTCCAGACACTGTTCAAGGCTTAATTCTTTTGGAGGCGTCAGCCGTAACGCTTCATCAGAGCCGGCAGCCCTAATATTTGTTACGTGCTTTTTTTTGCACACGTTCACTACTATATCCTCATTTCTAGAATTCTCCCCAACTATCATACCTTCATATACCTTTGTTCCCGGCTTTATGAATAGGCTTCCTCTCTCCTGTGCATTATACAGGCCGTAAGTAACCGCCTCTCCGTCTTCCCATGCAACTATTGACCCTCTTTGTCTGCTTGTTATGTCGCCTTTATATGGCTCGTATCCATAAAATACATGATTAATTATACCATTTCCCTTTGTATCAGTCAAAAACTCAGAGCGGTAACCTATCAGGCCCCTTGCCGGTATTTTGAATTCAAGCCGCATATAGCCTTCTAAAGCAGAATGCATATTGACCAGTTCGGCCTTACGTGGGCCAAGCTTTTCCATTACCACACCCATAAACTCTTCAGGAACATCTATCATAAGGTATTCAATTGGTTCACACCTTACTCCGTCTATCTCCTTAAAGATTACCTTTGGTTTTGAAACCTGAAATTCATATCCCTGCCGCCTCATTGTTTCAATCAATATTGCAAGATGCAGTTCACCTCTTCCTGAAACTAAAAACGAATCAGGAGAATCGGTTTCCTCTACCCGCAAACTGACATTTGTTTCGAGTTCCTTAAAAAGCCTTTCCCTTAATTGCCTTGAGGTTACATATGTTCCTTCTTTGCCTGCAAACGGGCTGTTATTCACGCTAAAAGTCATTGAAATTGTAGGTTCGTCAATATTGACAAACGGCAATGGCTCCGGGAATTCGGCATCGCAAATCGTCTCTCCGATATTAACATCACCTACTCCCGATACCGCAACAATATCCCCAAGCCTTGCTTCAGGAATATCAACCCTTTTCAGCCCTTCAAATCCGTGTAGCTTGCTTATCTTAACATTTCTTACAGTGCCGTCCTTCTTACATATCACCGCCTGCTGCCCCTGTTTGATTGAGCCTCTTTCAATGCGTCCTATTGCAATCCTTCCAACATAATCATCGTAATCTATATTTGATACCAGCAATTGGAGAGGCTTGTCAAAATATCCCCGCGGTGCGGGAACATTTTCAACAATTACCTTTAATAAGGGCTCCAGATTCTTCTTTTCATCTTCCATATCCAGTATGGCGTAACCTTCCCTCGAAGACGCATATACCAACGGGAACTCCAGCTGTTCGTCATTTGCGCCTAATTCTATAAATAACTCAAGGACCTCATCTATAACTTCAGCCGGCCTCGCCTCAGCCCTGTCAATCTTATTTATTACAACTATCGGTTTTAGATTTTGTTGCAAAGCTTTTCTCAATACATAGCGCGTCTGTGGCATCGGCCCTTCAAATGCATCAACCATGAGCAGCACTCCGTCAACCATTTTTAGTACTCTCTCCACTTCGCCGCCAAAATCGGCATGGCCCGGTGTATCCACTATATTAATTTTAATACCTTTATAGGTAATGGAAGTGTTTTTGGAAAGTATGGTAATTCCTCTTTCCCGCTCAAGTTCGTTTGAATCCATTACCCTTTCCTGTACCTGCTCATTCTGCCGGAAAACCCCACTCTGCCTTAACAACCCGTCCACCAATGTAGTCTTGCCGTGGTCTACATGTGCTATTATAGCTATATTACGTATATCTTGTCTGATTTGTTCCACAATAACTCCCCTTTTATACTACTTTCATTATTCCCACAATTACATAGAACGTTAACATGAATTTCTGCTTAAAAAAAATATCAGCAAAACACCACTGATAATTTTTCTAAATAATGGTTCTTTCCATAAGTATAATTCACGTTCCAAAACAAATTTATTGTAAATTATACGTTATCGGATGTCAACAATACACATTTTTAATTTTAATTATGTATATCTGAAAAGGTGCTTAAAGTTTTCCTTAATCTGCAAAAATATCTTTCAATCGTTTCTTTACATATTCAATATCATTTACCAGGTATTTTGTATCAATACGCAAAGACTTGTTCATTATCCTGATCTCAACCTGTGTATCCTCGCTGTGGAATGCAACAATATTCAAACGTCTTTCATTCTTTAGAAGAAAGTTTGTAGTATAGTCTACAACAAATATTCCGCTCCCAAAAAGCAAAAATGATAAAAAAAACAAGAGTAACAGTCTTCTCCTGTTTTTTCTTAGTTCTCTGAACCTTTCAAGCCTGCCCACAATGTACCTCCAACTATGCAGATGATTAAAGATCGCCTTTTCATTATTATTACATTATTATTTCCTGCTTACTTGCCGTTAATAACATCATTTATTGCCTTTGCAAGATATTTTATGCTTTCCAGCGCCTCATCCAGCGTATTTCCGTCTGCACCGACTTCAATTATAAGTGCCCCGCCGCTGGCCAAATGCTGGTTATACCTGTTATTGCTTATATATATAGGCCTTGTCAGGTCAGGATGTTGTGAATTAAGGTTCTCCTGCAGCTTTATAGCAAGCTTCAGATTTTCCCTCCAGTTAGGATGTTGCAAACCTGTTCCGTTAGTCCCTACAACAAACATTATTTTTGCGGTTTTTTTACCATCTATTTCAGTTACTACCCTTAACTTTGGCTTATCTTTCGAAACAGCATCCCTGTGTATATCAAGGGTTATCTTTATTGAAGGGTAGCTTTTCAGGTACTTGTCTAAGGTACGCAATGAATTGCTGTATGCGCTGTTGTGGGAAGGGTAGTCATGAACTGTCCCATTATGTATGACATCAATGCCGTATTTCTTTTCAAGCAGATTGGCAAGTTCATTCCCCACCCTTATCATGTTATACTTAGGATCCCTTGATGAGCTTGCTACATCTTTTTTACCCAATTGATCCAAGTTCCTCAGATAGCTTTCGGAAGTATGTGTATGGTAAATTAAAATTTTAGGTCCTTTCCTGTCAAATTTAATATTAAGCGGCTCTTTTAGCATTTTTTCAATATCTTCATTGGTAATCTTGAACTTAGACATATTCTGCAGCAATATCTTTCCGCTTGACACAGTATTCTGTTCTGAAAAGTCCTTTTCTTCGTCTGTCTCTTCAAAATATATGCTGCTCGCATCCACCTTAAATCCAGTATTTTGTTCATGGTCTTTTCCTTCTCCGTTCTCCATATTGCCATCCGGCTTGCCTCCACTGCCCCCGTCCCCGTTGTATTCCTCTGAAGGGTCATGTTTGTCAGGATCCCTATCCGCTGTTTTATTGTCACTATCGTTTTCTTTGTCGGATATCCTGCCTTCAAGAATTGCAGGATACTCATTCTTGTAGTAGCTAAAAAAATGAGATGACTGTGCATTTAGAATGGTTAGCGGGGAATTTATATCAAAGCCGAATATTTCCGCTATTAAACCTGCTATTTGACCTGATAATGAAATATTAATATTTCCGCTATTATATACAGTGTCAATTATTGGCAGCGATTTGTTAAGAGTTGCTTTCAAATTCTCAGTGTCGACATCCTTAACAATTTTGGAATCCATATTAAATGCCAGATTGCCTGCAGCAATACCAAGCCTGATAGCTCCATACGAGAGTATTATGAATACCGGTATGGCAAGAATTTTAGCTAACCTTTCGTTTTTAACTTTACGTCTTTTTCTAGTAGTAACCATTTCCTCCTCCGTTATAACGCCCAGGTTTATAAGAAAATCTTTCGATTGTAGAAAAATTTTCTTATATCTGCGGCATTTCAGCGAGGCGGGAGATATCTTGCCGCCTCGTTACCAGCACAATTTTGTTAATTTGTACATTAACGGCACATGTTTTTAATGGGTGCCCGAATGTCTGTTCCCCAACAGGGGTGTCCACTCCTTTTTAAATAATATTCCAGTGTGTTAGATATTATGACAATCAAAATAAACCAATAAGCAGGCTGATTTTATCCCAGTTGTTTTATACGTGGTATAATAAAAAACAAAAACCGTCATTTGTCACGTTTATATTTTTTGAACCGTCTAATTTTATGAAGAGATTAACGACATAATTATAAATTCATAAAGGGGGACTTTAAATGGTATCAAAACAATCATCTAAATGCGCAAAATTTTTTGTATTAAAACTTTTCTTATGTCTACTCGTTTTTTTAGGTTTGGCTGTGATTCCTTTTTTTGTCATGACCGATGTGGCACTGGCAGACGGAGGACTTAGTATAAGCACATCTTATCCGGGAATAACAGTTAAAGCTGGAGAAGATGTTAGTTTTTCAATAAGAGTTGAGAACAACACAGGAACAGAGCAAATTGTAAAGTTGTCAGTCGAATCGATTCCTGACGGATGGGAAGCATACTTTGAAGGAATGGGAAAACCAATCCACAGGGTGTTTGTTAAAAACAACGACTATACCAACGTTACCTTTAATGTAAAAATACCTTCAGAAACCAATGAAGGAAATCATAAAATCGTCTTAACCGCTACTGGTGAAGATTCTGTATCCGATACGCTTGAACTAGATATTGATGTAAGTGAAAAGGAAATTGTCCGCGGGAAATTCTTAGCCCAATACCCGGAACTCCAAGGGCCAACTGGCGCGATTTTTAAATTTAAGGTTGATCTGGCTAACAATGGCAGCAAAGACCAGTCATATAGCTTAAGCGCCCAGGCGCCCAGGGGCTGGGAAGTGTCATTTAAACCATCTTATGACGATAAACAGATAGCAAGTCTCAGCTTGGAGCCAGGAAAAAGCCAGGGGCTTGATGTCGAGATAAAGCCGCCCGCAAATGCAAAGGCTGAAAAATATACCATCCCTATTTCTGCAGTTTCTGCGGAAGAGACATTAACTACCGAACTTAGCATAATAATAACCGGTACCTATGAAATAGCGTTAAGTACTCCGACAGGACGCTTAAACGTGGATGCTTATGCAGGAAAAGAGTCTCCTGTAACTCTGACTGTAATGAATAACGGCAGTGCTGACCTCAGGGATGTAAATCTTTCTTCACGGCAGCCTAATAACTGGTCGGTCAGGTTTGAGCCAGAGGCATTGGATATTATCCCAGCAGGAGAAACCAAGGAAGTAAAGGCATATATACAACCGGCTTCTGATGCTATAGCAGGAGACTATGTGGTAACTTTAACAGCAAGTGCTCCTGAAACAAGCAGTAGAAGCGAATTCAGAGTCACTGTGAAAACACCGACTACCTGGGGCATTGTCGGCATAGTTATAATATTGATATTGGTAGTCGGACTCTTCTGGACATTCAGGACGTATGGGAGACGATAAGAATGAAAGAAAAAAAGGTAATTATCAGGACTGAGAACCTGACAAAACGTTATGGAAGCACAGTAGCTGTCAACAACCTTAATCTGGAAATTGAAGAAGGAGAAGTTTTTGGACTCCTGGGGCCGAATGGCGCAGGCAAAACCACAACCATACTGATGCTTCTTGGGCTTACCGAACCGGATGAGGGAAAAGCTACCATAAATGACTTTGACTGTACCCGCAATCCGATTGCAGTAAAAAAAATTGTAGGATATCTTCCGGATAATGTGGGCTTTTATGATGACCTTACCGGCAGGGAAAACCTGAGATTCACTGGGCAGTTAAATAATATTGAACCATCAGTTATAGAGCAAAGGATTGAATCATTATTAAAAAGAGTAAATATGGAATATGCAGCCGACAAGAAAGTCGGTACGTATTCAAGGGGAATGAGGCAAAGACTGGGTATTGCAGATGTACTCATGAAAGATCCGAAAGTCGTAATTCTCGATGAGCCGACC
>DULF01000208.1 GCA_012840535.1 Clostridiaceae bacterium | reverse complement strand
TTTCTCTCCCGTATTTTGCGTCCAGATATTCTTCAAAAGAATTATATACATTTTCAGAATTCAGGTCAGCTTCGATTACTTTTTCTTCTCCTGACAGAATGTCGCCTGCATCTATGAAGTTGGAGCCTATCGTTATGAAGGCGTCCATAAAGTCATATTGTGTAGTATTATTAATGACAACTCTGATTTTTCCGTCGTTCATTTTCAATGAACTTATAATTTTATCCTGAAAAACTTCGCTTCTTTTGGCTGTCAGGTTCTTGGACTCCCACATGGAAACATCATAGATTTCATAAGTTACAGGTTCTGCAAGTACCAGCTTGCTTACTACCTTTCCTTCAGGTTCACTGCCATCCGGGTATACAACGTAGCTCCTGTTTCCGAATTGGGTAATATTGAAATCGATATTGTCTTTTTCAGAATAAGAGAGCTTCATATTCCCTCGCTTATTATTAAAAATACCCATTCCCGCTGTAATATCCATCCTTTGGTTTTCCATATCAAGATGAATCATGGCGGCGGTGTTTAATACAGCTGTTCTGTATCTTGTCCTAAACCCTGCCAGGTATATTACAAACAAGCATATAAGGGCAGTTGCAGGAATGGCAATCCAGCTTAAATCCCTTTTGTCCTTTTTCTTAAGAATTACGTACATGACAGGACCGACAATTATTATATAAACAACTATTGTAATAAACATGAACAGGAAAGGAGGAGATCTGTCTTCCGGCACTTGCGATGTCAGGTCGTCAGAATAATAACCTCCAAAATAACTGGAAAAGTAATATCCGGGCATATCCTGGTATATGCGCCTGATGTTGCTTCCATGGAAAAGAAGGTTTTCCCAGAAAGCCAGTTTTCCGTCCCAGCTTACAACTGGTTCCATGCCGGGGTCAAAAGACAAGAACAGAATTCGTCCAAGATTATGGATATATTTTACCGCTAAGGGGTTCTTTTCATCCCCTATTATGACTTCATCAATATTGGCACTGTAAGTCCTTTGCAACTTTTCCCGGCCTTCCGGTTCACTGTTTTTTTCTTCATTTACGGCTTTTTCTTCTTCTTTGTATTCAAAACCTATATCACCCGTTACAACGTCCAAATTTTTATTGCCTGAAAAACCTGTACCGGCAAACTCGGCTAAATCTTCATGGGGGGCTACTGACGCCGTACCTGAAACCGAAAATTTTTTAAGAGCTTCCGGTAAAGAATTGTATACCTTCCGCCAGCCGGCACCTGTGCCTATAACCAGGGTACCTCCGTCTTCCACCCATTTTTCAAGTGCGTTAAGCTGCCCTTCTGACAATGTGCCTGTATCAAAATTGCTTATGATTAGAATATCAAATCCAACCAGGGCTTTAATATCTTCCGGAAAAGATTCGGCAGTCAGTGGAATAAGGATACTTTCAACCTGGTATATTATTTCCTCCGTCTTGATTTCAACGGCAGGGCTTGATACAGTTATTCCTGCGGCAGCTATGATTCTTAGCTTTTCTTCATACAAGGAGTTATTTGCCTGAGGTATCATAGCTCCGTTCAGGAAACTGTAAGCTGCGTTATCCGAGCTCAGTACACCGATAGTCTTAATCTCCGGGGGAACCAGTTTTGTAAAAGTGTATTCCGTTTTCTTAAGAGTTTTGCCTCCCTCCCGGAAACTGACATTTACTCCTCGTCTGGCAGTAAAAACAGGTGCATTTATCACAATCTCTTTTGCAGCTCCTTCAGCTAACGAAACCGGTTTTGAAAAAACGGTTTTACTCTGGCTGTCTATCTTGATTTCAATTTGTATTTCTCCCTCAACAGCTCTTCCTTTGTTAATAACCAGGATTCTGAAGGGCACATAAGTACCAAGCCTGGCTATTCCATCGTAACCTCCTTTTATTTCCATCTCAATATCAGCAGCGGATTTAGATGAATATGCATTTATTGGAAATGAAAACGAAAACACAGATAACGTCAATAAAACTGAAAAAATCATAAAAAATTTGCAAAATCGCTTGTTGTTCTTCAAACAATCACCCCTTTGAATAACCTTGTCCGCCTTAAAGATATTAATGCGGCATTTCAAGTAAAGTACCGGCAGCAAATATCTACCTGTTTGAGAATCCAATGAAACCTGCAATACCTGTTATCAGCCCTGTGAAAACCAAACAAAGACCAAATGGCGCAAAAAATTTTGCTATTGCGTAGTCATTAAAAAACTCAGATAAATGGATTATACCTCCGCATATCGTTAACTGCAAGCCCAAAAG
>DULF01000207.1 GCA_012840535.1 Clostridiaceae bacterium | reverse complement strand
CTCCTTTTCCGCTTTCAATTACATCAGGATAAATAGTTCCCTGTACCAGGAAATCTATTGCGCCTATTTTCTTTGCTTCCTCTTCAAATACCCTTATAAACTCTTCTCCGATAATCTTTCTTTTTCTTTCGGGATCGGTTACTCCTTTTAACTTATCCAAAAACCTGTCCTGGGCATTTACCTTTATCAGGTTCATATCAAACTGTTCCTTGAATACCTGCTCCACCTGTTCCGCTTCATACTTCCTCAAAAGCCCGTGGTCTACAAATATGCACACAAGTTGCTTTCCTATTGCTTTTTGCATCAGCACGGCGGCAACAGAGGAATCCACGCCTCCGGACAATGCACAGAGGGCTTTCCGGTTTCCTACCTTTTCCTTAATTTCTTTTACTGTCTGTTCCACGAAAGAGGACATTTTCCAGTCGCCCTTGCATCCACATATCTTATATAAGAAATTTTTCAGAATATCAGTCCCTCTTTGTGTATGGTTAACTTCCGGATGGAATTGGACTCCGTAAAATTTCCTTTTCGGGTCTTCCATAGCCACTGTGGGACAATTGGCTGAGCTTGCAGTGCGGACAAAACCTTCAGGCAGTCTGTCCACATAATATGTATGGCTCATCCAGCATATGGTACAATCCTCAACAGTTTCAAACAATGTACTTTCATTGACCAGATTAACATCAACACGTCCATACTCCCTTTGTTCTGCCTTTTTTACGCTTCCACCGAGCATTACGGCCATCAGCTGCATTCCGTAACATATGCCAAGTATGGGAATTCCAAGCTCAAAGATCTCTTTATCACAGAACGGAGCATTATCATCAAGGACTGAAGCAGGCCCTCCCGTAAATATTATACCTTTTGGATTTTTTTCTTTTATTTTTTCTATTGGTGTATTATAGGGAAGCACTTCGCAATAAACATTTGCGTCTCTAACTCTTCTTGCTATCAGTTGATTGTATTGCCCGCCAAAATCCAGTACCAATACCTGTTCGTTATTCAAGCTAACAACTCCTTTGTCTTAAATAGTTTTTCCGCCTTTGATAACTTTAATTTCAATATCCTGTTTTTCAACTTTTGCAGAAATAGCATCCACTTTTTGCTCAAGGGCACTAAGTCTTTCAACTGTTTGTTTGTATCCGTCGAACAAAACTTTGGAAGTTGAATCCAGCTTATTTTCCAACCTTATTATATCATTCTTCGTTTCTTTCTTAAATTCATACATCTCCTGTTTGAATTCATACATGTCCTTCTTAAATTCATACATGTCCTTCTTAAAATCATACATGTCTTTCTTAAATTCAGTAAACTCACTGTACATTTTCGTCATCAATTCAAATGTTTTGTCTTCCATTTTTTGCACTCCTTTCATAAATTTATTTTACCAAATTTAATACTAAATTACTATAAAAAATGGATAAAAAAAGGACCACCCTTCTTACAGGGTAGTCCGTCTATAAAAGTTTCCTTAATGCCAAATTACAGCAAAACATGGTATAGCCTTAAATTTTCTCCAGGAATTCCAAGTATGGTTTGTAATCAAGCTTAGGCCTTGGATCAAATGAAATATACAGTTCAATGTATTGTCCATCACTTGAAAGCCTTTCGTCTCTTGATGCTATAAGACCTTTGATAATTTCACCCTGGGACTTGTATTCTTTTATTCCTTCGCGTATTTTTTCCTCGAAAGCCTTGTTAACTTTGATTATCCTGTTTGCTCTAAGCTTGCTGCTCCTGTTGCAGACGAGGGCATCCTCCGGAGAAAAATCAGCCCATACGGAATATTCAAGCACACTCTTTACAGTATTTGGCTCAGCCCAGTCAACCAGGATCGGATCGCCTGCTTGCGGAGAATCATATGATCCGATTATGTTTACCGCCAGGTGGTCGATATGTTCTCTATTGTGATTAGGTACCAGCACGCGCGTTATTTTTAATTCTCTCAATTTGGTGATCACTTTTTTAAAACTGCCTTCACTTCCATTAACAAGTTTCCAGCCTATGTTCTGCAATGCGCTGAAATCGCTGTATTCAAACCTTATTATGTTCTCCTTCTTTACGCCGATTTTTTGATACGCTTTTACCGTTTCCGCTTTTCTTATTTCAACTATCTCATCTTTTTGTTCCAAATAGCTGTATCCTGCATCTCCGCAGCAGAATATAAATATATATACTTCCGCGCCTGCTTCAATGGCAGCTTCAATGGCATAGCCGGCACCTATTATAGCATCGTCATCGTGAGGGCTGAACACGCACACCTTCTCGTTATTCCCGTCCCATCCAGGAAAGATTGTATTTATATCTGCCGATACCTTTCTTGCATCAATATCAATATAATTGATAGAATCCTTCATCTTTTTTCACCCGTCCTTTTCACAATAACATTTTAAAATGCTGAATTCATGCTTAAGCTGTACATGAGTTTTTTTTACAACAGAATTATAAATTAAACCTTATACCCTTTCCCCACAAACTCCTGCACATTAACGGGCAAATCGTTAAGAATCCTTACCTTTTTACCATATTTGCCAAGGGTTTTTTCAACAACTATATAGTCCAGATCGGGAATTACGATTTCATCCCACTTGTTGCCCACACCTCTTATGGCTACATCCAACATTGTAACTATCTGGTTGCCAAGAGGTTCATGGGAATTTAAGGTTATTGCTCCGTAGAATTCCTGGCACTCTGTATATCCTGCATTGTGAGTTCCTGTATAAGGTTTTTGCTTGGTCAAGTCAATTCTTTTTCCTATTTTCCTGCATACTTCCTCCTGCCTGGACGCAAAATAATCTACAAGAGCCTGTTCCTGTAGCTTTGCAGGCAAGTTTTCTTCAGCAACCTTTACATATGCTTCATATCCTACCCTAAATGCTTCCTCCACAAAATCAAACCAGTATTTTTGCTCCCTGGTAACTTTAGACGGGTCATCCACTGCAACTACCGAAACTCTCTCACAAGCTGTAAGGCCGTCGCGTTTCGGCGCTACACCTATATGCACGATGTCTCCTTCCTTAATTCTCCTGTTTAAGGCTTTTCCTATAAGTGTACGGTTTGCTTCCCCTGAAGTCACCATTACGTCAAAACCCATTTCTTCAGCCCCAAGTTCCAGTCCAATAGCATACCCCCATTGGGCTACCTGGGTTTCATACATTCCCGGTTTCAGGATATAGAGCATGCCCTTGACCATGATATCTGCTATTTTGCTTGCTTCTTCTATTAATCTCATTTCTTCGTCGGACTTCTCATACTTTATCTTGTAATAAAGCTCCTGGGCATCCACTATTTTGTCAAACCCGCCAAGATAGTTTGCAAGAAATTCACATATGCCCACAGGTATAACAGCTCTCGGCGTCAGAAGTCCTATTCTTTCCGGTTTGCATCCAGCAGCTTCTTCAATTACATCCTCTACCCTCTCGGCATCAATTGGGTAATCTTCATCAGCCAGCTTTAGCATTTCAACCTTATGTACTTTTGCGCCGGACCTCGGAGAAAGCTGTTCCGCAACATATCCTCCTTCAAGCCCTGCCAGTATATGAAACCCGTTCTTCCCTATCACCCCTGCGACAGGCTCAATGGATATGTTTGTGTTCCCCCCAAGGTATGGAACATCGCCGTTGTAATGCTCATCCGAGTACACTATTGCCGCCTGCAGTCCGTTTTTTTCAAGGGCATCTATCACTGCCTGCTGCCTTCTTTTAAACTCTTCTGTAGATACCCTGAATTCCCTGTCAATGTTCGGAGCATCCTTGAGAATTTCACCTATTATCCTTGCCTCATTGATCCATTCCTTAATTCTTTCCATAAAAATTAACCTCCTGTTATTTTATTTGTTTAATTATTATACAAAGTCTTAAAAATATATTATTACGAGCACAACTATGTGCTTTTAGTTTACCTGATAATTTCCAGGTCCCATACCCTTTTTAGCACAAGCGAAGCTCCGCCAATTCCTACGGCATCCCTTCCAAGTTTTGCAAATTTAATACTGATCCTGTCACGGTAATAACTCATTGTGTGTTCGCGGAAAGACTCCTCAACCTGTGCAAGAAAATTGCTGCCATACTGGATTATATAGCCTCCAAGTATTATCTGGTCAATATTCAGCAAGCTCGAAGAAATTGCCAACGCCTTTCCAAGGTAAGAAGCTTCACAGCTCACAACCTCTTTAATATCCGGGTCTCCATTGGAATAACGCTTTATTGCGTCATTAATGCTCAACTCTTCTCCTGTTTTCTCTTTTATTTGGGCTAGTATCTTCTCTTGCCCGATAAAAGTCTCAAGGCATCCTATTGCGCCACATCTGCACCTCATTCCGTTTGGGTCTACCATAACATGCCCGATTTCGCCGGCACCGTAAAAACTTCCATAATATATGTTGCCGTCAATTATAATACCTGAACCAATCCCCTTTCCTTTGGAAAGGTATAGTATATTGTTAAAGCCTTTTCCGCTGCCGTACTCTTTCTCCGCCCATGCAGCAGCATTGGATTCATTTTCTATATACACAGGAAGGCTATATTTTTCAATAAGCTTTTTGACCAGTCCGGCACCTAAAATATCAAAATTTGTACTGAACAACACTTCTTTTTTGGAAGGATTGACAATTCCCGCAGCGCCTATACCAATACCTGCTATCTTGCTTTTTTCAGGAACTGCTTTAAGCAAATTCGATACTATATTCAGAATTGCATATAGTATACTGTCAAAATTGTTTTCGTACTTTTGTTCCGCTATAGCAACAACTTCTGCTTCCAGGTTGCACAAATACCCTCTTATGGTTTTGTCATCGGATAGGTTTATTCCCACAGCAAGGTAGCTGTTTGCATTCAGTTTCAACAATATCGGTTTTCGTCCGCCGCTGGACTTTCCTTCCCCTATCTCTTCAACAAGTCCTTTTTCAAGAAGTTCATCAACCAACGACGAAACTGTTGCCCTTGTAAGACCTGTTATCCTGGCAATAGAGGCCCTTGAAACTGTTCCTCTTTTCCTGATGGCATCAAGGACAATTTTCATATTATTCAGTTTTACATTTTGTATATCTGAAATTGTGTTCCGCATAAAAGGTCCTGTATAATACCTGGTTTGTTTAAATGTTATACAAAGTATAGTTATATTGTAGCATTAGTAAGATGTGTTGTAAAGAAAATTTATGCCATATGCTTACTTTATACAGGTTTCCCCGTTCAAGTAACCAAATTTTCTTCCCTGGTACCTGCCTTCAGCTTTCATCTTTTCTTCAATCATGTCAAGCACCTTCCACCAGCTCATGCCCCAATTGCAAAACAGGCTCCTTTCCTCCGGAGCTCTCCCGGCCAATCTCTGAATTACAATAGAAGGATCAAGATATTCTAAAAAACTGATGACTCTTTCAATATATTCTTCAAATTCTACAGGCTTTATTTCTCCCCTGAGGTACATTTCCCCCAAAACGGTGTCTTTAAGAATGTATAATGAATGGCACTTAACCTGGTCAACCCCTAAAGCAGACAAAACTTTCGAAGTTTCCACAACATCATCCATTGTGTCCATAGGCAAATCTACAATGCAGTGGGCACATGAACCAATGCCGAATCTTTTAATCCTCAGCATCGCATCTATGAATTCTGCAAGCGTATGTCCTCTATTGAGCATTTTCAGCGTTTTATAGTTTACGGTCTGAATTCCTAGTTCAATAACAATATCCTTTTGCATTGTCTTTGAGGTTTCGTTTAAAAATTCAAGGTACCTGTCATTAATGCAATCGGGACGAGTTGATATGTATATTGCAACGACATTTTCCATGCATGCGTTAGTGACATACCGTTTGAAGTCTTCAAAGGGAAGATACGTATTTGAATAATTTTGAAAATAGGCTATAAATTTATGCGCACTATAGTTTCTGCCTATATATGCCGCATTCCTGAGCAATTGTTCACTTACCGGAACATAATTGGGAAGGCTTTCAAAGCCCGCCCCTTCTTCGCCGCAGAATATGCACCCTTTATCGCTTAAACATCCGTCTCTGTTGGGACACGAAACGGGAAGGTTGACAGGAAGCTTGTACACCTTTGTGCCATATTTGTTTTTCAAATAATCAGAAAACTTATTGTATAACGTTGCTTTTACCTCCATTGCGCTATATTTTCTTTTGGCTGAAATATTATTTCCCGTGCATCAGATAAAATATAACTATTATGTTTCACTTATTTTACAAGTCCTTAACATTCGTTGTACATCATTTCCTCATTTGGTATTATTATATTGGGTGAGTAGAATAGTAGTTATACAACTCTCGTCCTCAATTGATATAGAAAATGAAGGAGCCTGGCACTTAATTAGGTCAGGCTTCCTTCATTATTTTTTACACTGCTGTTCGCGACAAGGTATGCGTTTATAAATCCGTCAATTTCTCCGTCCATTACAGAGTTTACATTTCCTTCTTCGTAGTTTGTCCTGTGATCCTTGACAAGAGTATACGGACAAAATACATATGACCTTATCTGGCTTCCCCAGGCAATTTCCATCTGAACACCCTTTAAGTCTTCAATCTTCTCCTTTTGCTCACGTTCTTTCAGTTCAAGGAGCTTGGCTTTAAGCATTTTCATTGCCGTTTCCTTGTTCTGGTGCTGTGAACGCTCAGTTTGGCAGGATACGACAATGCCTGTGGGAATATGGGTTATCCTTACAGCAGAATCTGTCTTATTAACATGTTGTCCCCCTGCTCCGCTTGAACGGAAAGTATCAATACGCAAGTCATCGGGGTTAATATTAATCTCAATAGTGTCATCAAGTTCCGGTAAAACTTCCACCGAAGCAAAGGATGTATGTCTTCTCCCTGAAGCGTCAAAGGGAGAAATCCTTACCAGCCTGTGTACGCCTTTCTCAGATTTCAAGTATCCATAAGCGTTTTCACCGGTTACCTGTATTGTTACACTCTTTATGCCTGCTTCTTCACCGGCAAGAAAATCAAGGGTTTTTATGGTATAGCCCCTTTGTTCAGCCCAGCGGGTATACATTCTAAGAAGCATCTCCACCCAGTCCTGGGCTTCAGTTCCGCCAGCGCCCGCATGAAGCGTGAGTATGGCATTATTTTTATCATATGGTCCCGTAAGGAGAGTTTCCAGTCTTAATTTCTCAAAATTTTTCTTCAGCTCTTTAAACCCTTCATTAACTTCAGGTATCACGCTCTCATCCTGTTCTTCCAAGCCAAGCTCACACAAAGTGATTAAATCGCTCCACTCATCACAAAGCTTCTGATATTTTTCAAGCTTTGTTTTGAGTGACTTTGTTCTTTGAAGAACCTTCTGAGATTTCTCAATATCATCCCAAAAGCCCGGCTCTGCAGCCTTTTGTTCCAGTTCCTCAATTTCATTTCTCAGCTTTGGGATGTCAAAGTGAAGCCCCCATTTCATCAAGGTCTTCTTTGATTGCTTCGATCTCAAGCTTAAGCTGTTCCAATTCAAGCATCCCAATCACCCTTTCATTATTGCGCAGTTTTAACAATACTTATTATCCGATGTAAAAAGTAAATTGTCAACACAGCTTATTTAGCATTGGAATACCTTTCAACAAACCTCTGGATCCTGATTAATGCCTCTGATATGTTCTCAATGGAGCTTGCATAGGTCGCCCTTATAAAACCTGCCCCGCAATCCCCAAATGCCGTTCCGGGTACAACCAATACTCTTTCCTCCATGAGGAGCCTTTCGCAAAATTCATCGGAAGTCAAACCTGTCTTTTTTATACTCGGGAAAGTATAAAATGCGCCCAGAGGTTCAAAGCAGTCCAATCCGGCTTTTCTGAACCCATCGACCATTATCCTTCTTCTTCCGTTGTATTCCCTTACCATAGCCTGCACATCATCATCGCTGTTTCTCAGCGCTTCTATTGCAGCATGTTGCGCTGTAGTCGGCGAACACATTATGGCATATTGATGTATCTTTTTCATTGCGTCAATTACCGCAGGATGCCCGCATGCATAACCAAGCCTCCAACCTGTCATGGCAAAAGCCTTTGAAAAACCATTGATAAGAATAGTCCTGTCCTTCATCTCCGGGAAACTTGCTATGGAAACATGTTTTCCTTCATAAGTCAGTTCCCCGTATATCTCATCGGAAATCACAATAATATCCTTATCCTTTAATACCTCGACAATCTTTCTCAGGTCATCTTCATTCATAATTGCACCGGTTGGGTTATTTGGGTAAGGCAGAATTAAAACCTTTGTCTTCTCTGTGATAGCAGGTTCAAGCAATTCGGGTGTCAGCCTGAATTGATCTTCTTCTCTGAGCTCAATAATCACCGGAACCGCCCTGGCAAAAACAGCACAGCCTTTATATGCAACAAAGCTCGGCTCAGGTATAATGACTTCATCGCCTGGCTCAATAAGCGCCCTTAATGCGATGTCTATCCCCTCGCTGGCTCCGACTGTTACAATAATTTGGTCTTCAGGCCTATAATCAAGTGAATATTTTCTCTTTAAATACGCTGCAATTTCCCGGCGCAGCTCTATAAAACCTGCGTTTGAACTATAATGGGTATACCCTTTTTCCAGGGAATAAATCCCGGCTTCCCTGACATTCCAAGGCGTCACAAAATCAGGCTCCCCTATGCCAAGAGAAATTACGTCCTTCATTTCATTGACAAGATCAAAATATTTCCTTATCCCGGAAGGAGGAATGTTTCTGATTGTAGGTGAAATCATTTTTTCAATGTTCATAGAATTATAACCTCCCTGTTGTCCGGTCTGCTTTTTTCAAAAATAACGCCCTTGTCCTTATACTTTTTCAATACAAAGTGAGTAGAGGTACTTACCACAGATTCCAACGGGGCAAGTTTTTCAGCTACAAACAGAGCCACCTCTTTCATGCTCTTGCCCTCTATAACGACCATAAGATCGAATCCCCCCGATACTAAATAGCACGCCTTTACCTGAGGGTACCTGTATATTCTTTCAGCCACTTTGTCAAACCCCTCTCCTCTTTGAGGAGTAACCCTGACCTCAATGAGGGCTGTTACAGGTTCCTTGCTTGTTTTTTCCCAGTCTATAAGAGTGGTGTACCCTAAAATAACACCTTCATCCTCAAGTTTTTTTATTGCGCTTTTAATTTCCTCCACACTTTTTCCGAGCATTACAGCTATTTGCTCTTCGCTAAGCTTACTGTTCTTTTCCAGTATTTCCAGCAACTCTTCCATACTGCTACTCTCCTTTCAAATTTTTTTACTAAAAAATAAACTCCTTCAATCCACAAAGGGACGAAGGAGTAATCCGCGGTACCACCCTATTTGGCGCATTTTAAGCGCCCTCTCTTGCCACAGTACAAACATACTGCTTCTCTATAACGCGAGATAACGTCTTCCTCTACTTTAGAAATTGCAAAAAGCTTGTTCAGCCGCTCCCTATAACTTTTGCAATTTCCAGTTCTCAAGGAGAGACTCAGGAGCTGCCTTCCATACGGTCGTTTTATTAGACTCCCACCAAACTCTAACTCGCTTGAAAAACTTCCGTATGTACTCTTCTCCGTCATTGCCTTTGAATTATTAAACTTTTCAAAACAATGTAACGTAATATCTATTATATACTAAAATAATAGTAGAGATACCATTTGTCAAGATAAATTTTGAGAATTAAAGTCTCATACATTGACAAATTCTTGACAATCTGATAAACTATAAATAGAAATAAGTGTCTTTTGCTGAGTCACAAGAATGCTCTTATGACAAAGCAAAAAACAACAATTGTTACTGACGCCGAATAAGTTTAAAGGATTATGAGGCGAAAGGCACAACAGTTTACGGAATTTAAAATTGGTTTTGTAATTTTTGCGCCTTTCGCGGCGCTTTTTTAGTTTATTAATGGATTTCAGGAGCCGGGTTTGCATGGATACAAGAGTTGCAATTATTGGAATAATTGTTGAAAACAATAATTCGGTTGAAAAACTTAACAGTATTTTACACGACTATGGAAAATACATTATCGGCAGAATGGGCTTGCCATACCGTGAAAAAGGAATAAATATAATAAGCATTGCAATTGACGCACCGCAGGATATTATAAGCGCACTTTCCGGAAAGCTGGGAAAACTGCCCGGCGTAAGCACAAAAACGGCATATTCCAAAATAAGCGGTAAAACGAAAAAAGAGGTGCCTGATGAAGAGTCTGATTGATAAGCTTTATAAAACAACCGCTCTTACAGCGGATGAATATAAAGAATTGCTTGATAACCGGAATCCTGAGCTTTCAGAATACCTTTTCGAAAAGGCACGGGAAGTCCGGATTGAAAACTACGGATATGATGTGTATATACGTGGCCTGATTGAGTTTACGAATTATTGCAAAAACGACTGTTACTACTGCGGCATCCGCAGGAGCAATAAAAATGCCGAGCGGTACCGCCTGACAAAGGACCAGATCCTTGAGTGCTGCTCCATGGGGTATGACCTAGGTTTTCGCACCTTTGTGCTTCAAGGGGGAGAAGACGGCTATTTCACAGATGAGAAAATAGTTGACATAGTCAGTTCAATAAAAAGAAAATACCCTGACTGCGCCGTCACGCTCTCCATAGGCGAAAGGAGCTACGAATCATACAAAGCATTCTTTGATGCGGGTGCGGACCGCTACCTGTTGCGCCATGAAACCGCAAATGCCGAGCATTACGGAAAACTGCACCCTAAAAGCATGTCCCTTGAAAACCGAAAACAGTGCTTATATTACCTGAAAGATATAGGGTATCAGGTTGGATGCGGGTTTATGGTGGGTTCTCCTTTTCAAACAACTGATTGCCTGGTGGAAGATTTGTTGTTTATAAATGAACTAAACCCGCATATGGTTGGCATCGGTCCCTATATACCGCATCATGACACGCCATTTGCCGGTGAGAAGGCTGGCACCCTTGAGTTGACGTTGTTTTTGCTTGGGATTATCCGCTTAATGCTGCCGCAGGTTTTACTACCTGCTACAACCGCTTTAGGGACAATCCACCCTAAAGGACGGGAGCTCGGCATTTTAGCCGGAGCTAACGTGGTAATGCCAAACCTTTCGCCGAAAAGTGTCAGGAACAAATATTTACTGTATGATAACAAGATTTGCACGGGAGATGAGGCTGCGGAATGCCTGCGCTGCTTGCAAAAGCGGATTGAAAGCATCGGCTACCGTATATCTGCCTCTCGTGGAGACCATAAATCCATTGCTTTAAAACAATAAGTATTTATTACTGAAGGGGAAGATATTTCTGACCCGAATAAGAAAGGATGATCACTATGTATAATCCAAAATCTTCAAAAGCAGAAGAGTTTATTTCCCATGAGGAAATCCTTGAAACACTTGAGTATGCGGAAAAAAACAAGAATAATATTGAACTTGTCGACGGTATCATTGAAAAAGCAAAACTCCGCAAAGGGCTTTCCCACAGGGAGGCAGCAGTTTTGCTTGACTGCGAAATCGAAGAAAAAAACAAGGAAATTTTTAAACTGGCGGAACAAATTAAAAAGGATATTTACGGCAACCGCATTGTTCTGTTTGCTCCGCTGTATCTGTCCAATTACTGCGTAAACGGCTGTGTATATTGCCCGTACCATTACCAAAACAAACATATTCCGAGAAAAAAAATGACGCAGGACGATGTGCGCAGAGAAGTCATTGCGTTGCAGGATATGGGACATAAAAGGATTGCAATTGAATCAGGTGAGGACCCTGTTAATAATCCTATTGAATATATTCTTGAATGCATTAATACAATTTACAGCATCAAGCATAAAAACGGGGCTATACGCCGTGTTAATGTCAACATTGCCGCAACAACAGTGGAAAATTACAGGAAACTTAAGGATGCCGGCATTGGTACTTATGTTCTCTTTCAGGAAACATACAATAAGGAAACCTATGAAAAGTTGCATCCAACAGGTCCAAAACACAATTACGCCTTTCATACCGAGGCAATGGACAGGGCAATGCTTGCCGGTATAGATGATGTCGGGCTGGGTGTACTGTTTGGGCTTGAGTCATACCGTTATGAATTTACCGCACTGTTGATGCATGCAGAGCACCTTGAAGCAGTGTTCGGCGTAGGTCCCCATACAATAAGCGTTCCAAGGGTCCGTCCCGCTGATGACATTGATCCGTCAAAATTTCTAAACGCTGTGGATGACGACACCTTCGCCAAAATTGTGGCATGCATTCGCATTGCCGTACCATATACAGGAATGATTGTTTCCACAAGAGAAAGCAAGGAATGCAGGGAACGTTTACTCCATCTGGGTGTTTCCCAAATAAGCGGAGGTTCTAAAACAAGTGTCGGAGGATATTGTGAGCCTGAACCGGAAGATGAGGACACTTCACAATTTGATGTTAACGACAGAAGAACTCTTGACGAAGTTGTAAAATGGCTTATGGAGCTAGGGTATATTCCAAGCTTTTGCACTGCCTGCTACAGAGAAGGTAGAACCGGTGACAGGTTTATGAGCCTTGCTAAAACCGGGCAAATACAGAACTGCTGCCATCCCAACGCCCTTCTGACGCTCAAGGAATACCTCGAAGACTACGCTTCACCTGAAACCAAAGCTATCGGTGAAGCCCTGATTCAAAAGGAAATTGAAAACATTCCCAGTGAAAAAGTGAGAAGCATTGTGAGAGAAAAGCTGATAAAAATAAGCAACGGAAGCCGGGATTTCAGGCTGTAACAAAGCTGCTCCACCTGTAATGCCAAAAATACACACCGGTTTATTGGTGTGTATTTTTTACTGTTTTAAAACCTGGGTCCTCGCTGAATATCAGCCTGCTTTCTATCAGCCTGCCTCCTCATTTGAAAAATCGCTTTCAATAACTTTAGTAAGCTGCATTTCATATTTTCTCAGCGTATTGACCGCTTCCTGTTTCAATGCTTTTAGTTCCTCTTTTATATCAACAAGCTTTTCCCTCTCCTGTTCAACCATCTCCTCAAGCTTTCGTTTTTCCTCCATTGCCTGTTTCCGCGCTTCCTCCAGCATCAGATCAGCTTGTTCCTGAGCCTTGATCAGCACATCCGCAATCTTGGCCCTGTCCTCTTTTATTTGATCAGCCATCTTTGCAAGGGTTTCGTACTCTGCCTTTATCTCCCTGCTTTGATTTTTCAAGGCTTCGATTTCATTGTCTTTTTCCTTTAATTTATCTTCAAATTCCTTTATCAGTTTTTCGATATAGTAGTTTACATCAGATTTTTTAAAACCAAAAAGCGAAGTTCCGAATCTTTTTTCCCCAGGCATTTGCATCCCCCTCAATTGCGTAAACTATACGATATATATATGATATATAATTCAATATATGTTTACAAAATCCTCCTTTATAAACAAAAATAATAAAAAAACAGGACCTTCAAATTGCATTTGAAAATCCTGCTCTACAAATCTGACATTTTTATGCTAAATGTTATTTTCAATCATTTTCGCAAACTCTTCTTTTGTCCTTGCTCCGATAATCTTATCCACCATCTGGCCGCCCTTGAAAAGTATAATTGTAGGTATGCTCATAATTCTGAATTTCTCTACCAACTCACCCTGCTCATCCACGTTTACCTTTCCAACTTTAGCTCTACCGTCAAACTCAACTGAAAGTTCATCAATTATAGGTGCCACCGCTCTGCACGGGCCACACCATGAAGCCCAAAAATCTACTAAAACCGGTATATCAGATTTTAGTACTTCCTGCTCGAAATTATCCTTGGTCAAGGTTATAACTTTATCACTTGCCATATTGTTAACCTCCTTGAAATTTAGTTAATGCTTAAAACTAATTTTTTGTTCCGCATGAAATAATTCGCAAGTATTTGTTCGTTATCTTTGAGTAATATTTTACCCTTTTCATGTAATATAAAACAATAAATAATAAAAATTAATATATATTAAAACTGAAAAAATTAAACAAAACATTTTCAATCAACAAATCTCAGGAACTTTTGAATAGTTTTCATAAGTTCCTCAATATCCCGCTCCCTGTCCTCTGACAAAAGAGCATTCTCGATACAAGTCCTTGAATATTTTGCCAGAATGATCCCCCCAACTTTGTTAATGGCTGCACGTATTGCAGCAATCTGGGTCAGGATTTCGGAACAAGGCTTTTCTTCCTCAATCATTTTCTGTATACCTTTAACCTGTCCTTCAATTTTTCTGAGCCTTTTAACAATGTCCTGTTTACTCTCATTGCTTTTTTCGGTGCCCGCATTCTCCATCAAAAACCCTCCTAATGGAAAACATTTCATATAATTGAAACTGGATAAAATTCTCGTAAAACTTCCTGCACATTTTTTCAATGCAATACATCCAGTTTCAGCAGGTTCCTATTCCTTGTTATGATATAACCATCAGTCATTTCTATAAATTCGCCCTCAAAATCAATTTTCGACGAACCGTCTATTTGGCGTACGCATTTTTCCTCCTCTGCAAGTTCATAGACAGTGCCGCTTTCTGTAATAATTATGTTCTCACGCGGCACAGGTTTATTTAACGCTATTGATTCCCATGTTTCTTTTATTTCTTCATCATCAATCTTTCCGTAATATATGCCGATGATTCTTCCGCTTTCATCCTGTTCTCCGACAAACACCCTGTCTGCCGGGTCAATTCCAAGCAATACGGCAATACTTCCGAACTCTAACTGTTTCTCAGTATCGTTGTTGCCGTTTATAACATATATACAGCCGCTATTCTCATATAACAGGTTGTCATCACGCATGGTTTGCTGGATTTTTATACCATCATCCGAAGTCAAAACCAGCCTGCAGTTATCCATTATATCAAACCTGTACACCCGTGAACTGGAGTTTCCGGTCTTAACTTTAACATAAACGGTATTTGTCAAGATGGAAAGCTTAATATCATCTACTTCACTTCCTTCAGGAAGTCCACTTATTTCAGGATACACGCGCTTTTCGCCTGATTCTGCACTATACGTGGCAATCTGTACATCGCAGTATCCGTCTTGCGGTAAACTTAAAGAGTAGATTATCATTTCCCTGTCCGGCAGCCACTTAAAATACGATAACTTTCCCTCACCGCGCCCAACCGCGCTCTTTTTACTGCCATTAGCAGAGTCCATTACAACAAGCTCCCCTTCTTTCATATATCCAACGTACCTGCCATTATAGGAAGTCTTTATAAATAATGCATCTTCCGGAATCTTCAAGCTCCAGGAGCTTATTGATGATTCATCATGTTTATATATAGTAGTTTTTACATGCCTTGTCCCCGGCAGATAAATATAATTGAAATAGGCAAAAATCACTGCCTGAACAGTTATTGAAATAATCGCCCACTTAAAAATCCGCTTCACTGTCCTAATAACCAATCACCTTTCTTCACGCGGAACAACCATGAAAACTGTCGGCACAGCCCTTTCCCCAAGCTTATCGGAAGGGCTGTTTATTACCCTACCGTTAAAATACATGGTAGTCGATGAGCCTCCATCCAGGTTGGCCGCGTTTACCGCACCATATTCAAGTAAAATGTCCTGTACCTCTTTGAGAGTTGCTCCAAAAGAATTCAAGTTTCTTCCGTCAATGACAAGGAGCAGCACTTCGCCGTTTCTTCTCTGGCCGATGGCTGTGCGAGGTGCTATTCCCCAGCCACCGTCCCCCTTTGTAATAGTCGGTTTCCCGTTCACTATCAAAGGAGGCCCAAAACTGACTCCTTCCTTAACCCCCAGCTCTTTTAGCCTTTCAATTGAGTGGCAACCTACAATGAGCATGCCCTTATCCGTAAATGCAACTGTATCCTGTCTTATAGTTTCGTCCTCAAACTGATTATAAACAACCTTGCCCTCATGTATTATAAACCCCATGGGAGCGCCGCCTGTTCCAACCCAACCCTGGTCCATAAATCCGCCGGCGTTAATTGCCGCAACAGCCCCGTTTCTTTTTGCTATCGCGCTTGTGGTCTCACCGGTTTCAGGCATTTTATCAGAGTAGCCAACCACAATACGTGCCGGATCAGAGACTACCATTAGTTTTCCTTTAAAATAAGCGCTTTCAATATTATATATTTCAATCCTATCATCATTGTTATCACCAAAGTTAAGCATTTCAACAACTTCGCCGTTTGCGGTCGGGTCAACGGCATAACTTGACCTGAGTATTCTGTCTATTGCTTTTTCAGACAGAAAAAACTTCGCAATATATTGATGGCGCAGAGTATTCCATGAAGCGCCTACAACTGTCCTTTTAATATTTTCAAAAGGCCCGTAAAATATGATAAACGGTGCCGTTATGAGAGTAAACAAAAGCTCAAAAGCCAAAAAAATACATACGCTTTTCAATTTCATGGTTCCCACCTTATTACTATGATAATTGATTTTTAAAAAAAGTTAAATGTTTTTATGCAATATAAATAAAATGGCAGGAAAATTGTTAATACTAATTAGAAGTATAGTGAAACAGTATATATTAACGGAGGTTTGTATGTACCTTTTAGGCAAAATCAGGATTAAAGCCGTACTGCCGGAAAAATTTAAAAGGCTTGAGGATATAGCATACAACTTTTGGTGGTCATGGAATCCTGAAGCAATAGATATATTTAAGGAAATTGATTCCGAACTGTGGGAAAAAACCGGAAAAAACCCTGTCCGTTTCATTCAGGAAATAGACCAGAACAAACTGGAATTAAAGATGCGTGATTCTCAGTTTATGGACAGGTACAATTCAGTTGTTAACAAATTTGATTCATACCTTGCGAATGAAAATACCTGGTTCAATAAAAACTTTCCGGATAAAAAGCACCACATGGTGGCATATTTTTCTGCTGAATACGGCCTGAATGAAGTGCTCCCCATATACTCAGGCGGCCTTGGCATACTGTCCGGCGACCACTGCAAATCTGCAAGCGATCTGGGAATTCCTTTCACCGCCATTGGCCTTTTATACAAGCAGGGATACTTCAGCCAAAGAATTAATCGCGAAGGGTGGCAGGAAACATCCTATTTCAATTTAAACGTTTCCCAACTTCCAATACGGCCGGTTTTGGGAGAAAACGGCGAACAGCTGTACATAAGCATAGAACTGCCCGGGAGAGTAGTACAAGCTTTAATATGGGAAGTAAAAGTAGGACGCATATCCATATATCTAATGGATACTGATACTGAAAAAAACAGTGATAGGGACAGATGGCTCACTGCAAGGCTGTATGGAGGAGATCAGGAAACAAGAATCCAACAGGAAATTTTTCTTGGCATAGGCGGAATGAAAGTACTGGATATTCTAAATATCAAACCAACCATATACCATATGAATGAAGGCCATTCTGCATTTATGGGACTGGAACTGATCAGAAAGTTGGTCCAGGAAAAAGGGCTGTCATTCAAAGCTGCAAAACAAGCGGCATCTTTTTCAACAATCTTTACAACCCATACTCCCGTACCCGCCGGCAACGATGTATTTCCTCTGCATATGATAGACAAGTATTTCAGCAACTTCTGGGGATTGCTCGGCATAAGCAGGCATGAGTTTCTTGATCTTGGCTTAAAGGTTGGCGACAACCAGAATTTCAATATGACCGTGCTTGCTTTAACGCTCTCAGGAAGGAAAAACGGTGTGAGTGAATTGCATGGAGCAGTAACAAGGAACATTTTTAACGAACTCTGGCCGGGAATACCTGAAGACGAAGTACCTGTAACCCATATAACTAATGGAATCCATACTTTCACATGGCTGTCGCCGGAGTTCAGAAAACTATATAACAAATACTTTGACGAGGGATGGGAAAACTATATTTGCAAAAAAGAAACCTGGGAAAAAGTTGATAACATCCCTGATGAAGAGATATGGAATGCGCACTGCCTGCTGAAGGAAAGAATGATCAATTATGTGAGGGCAAAATTAAAAAAGCAAAGAAAATCAAACGGGAAACCTATTGAAAGAATTAACGAGGTAGACAACCTGCTGGATCCTCATGCTTTAACCATAGGATTTGCCCGCAGGTTTGCAACATATAAAAGAGCAAACCTTATATTTCGAAATATTGAGCGAATACGAAAAATAATAAACAACCCTGACATGCCAGTTCAGATAATTTTTGCCGGGAAAGCCCATCCTGCCGACAGGCCTGCGCATGAAATAATAAAGAATATTAGCGACATTTCGCAACAAGAAGGGTTTGCCGGCAAAGTGGTCCTGATAGAAAACTATAATATAACACTCTCGCGCTACCTGGTGCAAGGTGTCGACATATGGCTCAACAATCCCAGAAGGCCTTTGGAAGCAAGCGGCACAAGCGGTCAAAAAGTTTGCATAAACGGAATCATCAACTTCAGCGTCCTCGACGGTTGGTGGTGTGAAGGTTATAACGGAAATAACGGCTGGACAATAGGAAGTGATTTCTTTTACGAAAACGATTATCTTCAGGATAATGATGACAGCGAATCAATTTACGACATACTTGAAAAGCAGATAATACCCCTTTATTACGATCGTAATGAAAGGAATGTTCCTGAAAAATGGGTTTCAATAATGAAAGAATCTATAAAATCAGTATCCTATTATTTCAACACCAATAGAATGGTGAAGGAATATACAAATAAAATGTATGTACCGTCCATGGAAAAAGTAGATAAGATGATTTCAAGCAATTATTCATACGCAGAGGAGCTTTCGGAATGGAAGCAGTTTATTGAGAAAAACTGGTCTCAGGTACAAATAATTTCCGAAAAAACCATGAATGAGTTAAAAGAATACAAGTCAATTTCCGGAGTCCCTGTAAAGCTTACCACCACTGTGCAACTCGGGAATATTGACCCGTCAAACGTCAAGGTGCAGGTGTATTATGGCACTGTCGGGGAAAACAATATAATAGAAAATCCTAATATTGCGGAAATGAAACTGATAGAAAAACAAGAATCCGGCGTATATCGTTATTCGGCTGATATCATTTTCACCGAGGGAGGAGAATACGGCTACACCTTCAGGGTTATACCATACCATCCCGAACTAATTAGTCCTTTTGAAATGGGGCTAATAAGGTGGGCCGTGCAATAGCATCCCAATTGACAGATTCCAGTTTTTATGATAAATTTGAATTGTTAAAAGGGAGTAGCTTCAACGTTATGAAGCCAACACTCGGCATATTATATGCCTGGCTTGATAATCCCTCTTAGGGAAAGCAAGACTTTTAACATAGTTCCGCAATATGAGAATTGTGTAAGAATTATGTTAAAAGTCTTTTTTATTTACTATTTGAAGTTATTCGGAGGAGTTGAGAAGGATGAGCGAGCTTGGCAGGATTTTAAATGAAAACATTCACTTTCACACCCTGTCTGCTGAGGAAGCTATAAGCCTGATGCAGACTGATAAAAACGGACTCAATGAAGAACAAGTGCTTGAGCGCAGAAGCATATTCGGGCTGAATGCGCTTGCAGAAGAAAGACGCAGAACTATTCTCGGCATGTTCATTGAACAATTCAAGAACGTGATGATTATAATCCTAATAGTTGCCGCCATAATCTCCGGTTTTATCGGCGAAATAACTGATATGGCCATAATTTTTGCTATTGTGTTACTGAACGCGGTTCTTGGCGTGGTACAGGAGAGTAAAGCGGAAAAGGCATTGGAAGCGCTGAAAAAAATGTCTAAACCTTATGCCAAGATAAAACGCAATGGTGAAGTTGTACATATAAAATCCGAAGAAATCGTCCCGGGAGACATAGTATATATAGAGGCAGGAGATTATGTGCCGGCAGACATGAGGCTAATAGAGTCAGCAAGCCTGAAAATTGAAGAAGCTGCTCTTACAGGGGAATCCGTGCCTGTTGAAAAGACGGTAGACAAGTTGGAAAAAAGCGACCTGGTTATCGGTGACAGAAAAAACATGGCATATCTTGGCAGCAGCGTAACTTATGGGAGAGGTATGGGAGTTGTCACTGCAACAGGTATGAAAACAGAGGTTGGAAAAATTGCCGGTTACTTATCCACAGCAGATACTGATGAAACCCCTCTCCAGAAAAAAATGGCTGAAATGAGCAAATACTTAAGTGCAGCCGTTTTGGCAATAGCCGCTGTTATTTTCGTCACCGGAATACTGCAAGGCAGGAATTATTTCAATATGTTCCTCATTTCAGTCAGTCTTGCGGTTGCAGCCATACCTGAAGGTTTACCCGCAATTGTTACAATTGTGCTTGCATTAGGCGTACAGAAGATGGTAAAGAGAAACGCAATCATAAGAAAGCTGCCCGCAGTTGAAACCCTTGGAAGTACTGAGATAATATGCTCTGATAAGACAGGAACTCTCACCCAAAACAAAATGACTGTAAAACAGCTTTACTTCAACAAGACTTTGATAAGCGACAATGAGGCGATCTCCAATTCGGACGGACTTGAGAAAGCAATTCAAATTATGACCCTCTGTAACGATTCCAAAATGCGAAGAATTGACAATCAAAACATAGAAACAATAGGTGATCCGACAGAAACTGCCCTCATCAGCTTTGCAGCAAAGACATGTTTTTACAAGGACAAAGCGGAACAGGAATTCCCAAGAAGGGCTGAAATACCTTTTGACTCTGAGAGAAAGCTGATGACTACAGTAAACGAAATTAAAGGAAAACTTATCTGCATGACTAAAGGCGCCCCTGACATACTTCTTGAAAAGTGCGACCGGATTTTGACAGATGGAAATATCGTATATTTAAATAATGAACTCAAGGAAGAAATTAAAGCCGCCAACTCGGAAATGGCCTGCAAAGCTTTGAGAGTTCTGGCCCTTGCGTATAAAGAAATAGGTGAAATCCCTGAAAAAGTTACCCCTGAAACCTTGGAAAAGCAATTGATATTCGCCGGTCTTGTTGGAATGATAGACCCTCCCAGGGAGGAGGTCAAAGATGCCATTAAGACGTGTAAAACCGCCGGTATCAGGCCGATAATGATTACAGGAGACCATAGAGACACTGCCGCCGCCATTGCAAAGGAGCTTGATATGATAAATGACGAAAGTGAGGCAATAACAGGAGCCGAACTGGATAAAATAAGCGATGAGGAATTTATTGGCCTGGTTGACAAATATTCTGTATATGCAAGAGTATCCCCTGAACATAAGGTTAAAATAGTAAAAGCCTGGAAGGCAAACGGAAAAGTGGTGGCAATGACAGGAGACGGCGTAAATGACGCTCCTGCGTTAAAAGTTTCCGATATCGGAGTCGGAATGGGCATAACAGGGACAGATGTAGCAAAGGGTGTATCAGATATGGTCCTTGCCGATGATAACTTTGCAACAATAGTAGAAGCGGTAAAAGAGGGCAGGACAATTTACAGCAATATAAGAAAATCCATTCAGTTTTTACTTTCCGCCAATATGGGCGAAGTACTCACTCTTTTTATAGCGACTTTGCTCAATTGGAATATACTGCTGCCAATTCACATTTTATGGATAAACCTGGTGACAGACGCTTTACCTGCTATTGCGCTGGGTGTTGAAAAACCGGAAAAAGACGTTATGAAGAGAAAACCCAGGAAATCGCAAGGAAACTTCTTTGCAGACGGACTCGGAATATCAATAATCTACCAGGGTATCATTGAAGGACTAATAACCCTTGGAACCTATTACACAGGGTTAAGTCTGTTCTCCTATGAAGTTGCGGTTACAATGGCCTTTGCTACCCTGGGTCTCATACAACTGGCCCATTCGTTTAATGTAAGGTCGGACAGAAAATCAATATTTGAGATTGGGCTGTTTTCAAACAAGTACCAGATTGGAGCTGTAATCATATCTGCTTTGCTGCAACTTATAGTTATAATTGTACCTCAACTTAGCAAGATTTTCAAAGTTGTACCCCTGAATCCGGTTCAGTGGCTTATTGTAGCCGGAGCCTCATTGCTGATTATACCAATAGTAGAAATAGTAAAGCTTGCATGGACCCTTCGCAGCCGTGTTAAAGCTAAGGCCAAATAAACTGCGAAGGCCTTGACATTAAAAAGGCAAAAGTTTATTATTTATGCAAATGCAAATTATTTGCATTTGCATTATTTTTGCTTGTGGAGGTTTATATGGGTAAAAACTCAAGAATTATCACTTTCCTGATAATAACTGCTATTTTATTTGCATTTTCAGGCTGTACAGGAAAAAGCAGCCTATCTGATGATAAAATAACCATTGCGGTGTCAATTGTACCTCAAGAGACCTTTGTAAGGGCAGTCGCAGGTGATAAAGCGGAAATTGTAACAATGATACCTCCCGGCAAAAGTCCGGAAAGCTATTCACCCACTCCCCGGGAAATGGAAGCTTTCAGCAGGGCGGATCTGTATTTTTCAATTGGAGTTCCTGCCGAAGAGGCAAGTATTTTGCCAAAAGCAAAGGATTTTAACAGCAAAATCAAAATAGTGGACCTTGCCGCCAGGGTTGGTGAAGTATACCCACACCGTTATTTTGATGAGAAGGAAGAACATGGCTCTGGCAACGGTGAAGACAACCATCGTCATGAAGGTCGCGACCCCCACATATGGCTTTCCCCAAAGAGGGTAATGGTAATGATTGATGTAATCGCCCAGGAACTATCCTTTTTTGATCCCCGAAACGAGGCCTTTTATGAAAAAAACGCCCAGGACTACATAGCAAAACTTGAAGACTTGAACAATGAAATAAAGACAATTCTAAGAGATATTAAAAACAGAACTTTTATAGTTTACCATCCTGCATTCGGATATTTTGCAGATGACTACGGCCTCAACATGGTTGCCATAGAGAGCGAAGGCAAGGAAGCAACCGCCAAAGATTTACAGAATGTAATCGACATCGCAAGAAGCGAGGGTATAAAAGTCGTGTTCTATCAGGCAGAAACAGACAGCAAGCAAGCCAGAACCCTTGCCGAGGAAATTGGAGGTAAGGTTCAAATGCTTGAACCCCTTTCAGCGGATTACATCAATAACTTAAGAAAAATGGCAAACGCATTTTTAGAAGCCGCAGAGTAAAAGGCCGTGAGCCACGGCCTTATGCAAAATACATTACTCCTGCCTCAAATATTTTTTGATCCTTCTCACCAGGTACATTCTTGGCTACATAAGATCCAATCCTTTCGGAATGTCCCATTTTTCCAAACACTCTCCCATCCGGGCTGGTAATTCCTTCTATGGCTTCTACGGAACCGTTAGGATTAAACCTGATATCATAAGTTGGATTACCGTCAAAGTCCACATATTGGGTTGCTATCTGGCCGTTTCCAGCCATCCACCTTATATCCTCCTCCCTGGCCGTAAACCTTCCTTCGCCGTGGGAAACAGCTATTGTGTGAATATCACCGGGTTTAACGTTTGCCAGCCATGGAGATTTGTTTGATACAATCCTTGTCATCACCATGCATGAAACATGGCGGCCAATAGTATTAAAGGTAAGAGTCGGACTGTCGCCGGTTAAATCCCTTATCTCGCCGTATGGTACAAGCCCCAGCTTTATCAAAGCCTGGAAACCGTTGCAGATTCCCAGTATAAGCCCATCCCTGCATTTCAGCAGGCGCATTACAGCTTCACTCACATATGGATTCCTGAAGGCTGTGGCAATAAACTTGCCTGAACCGTCTGGCTCATCCCCGCCGCTGAACCCTCCGGGCAACATAATAATTTGTGAATTGTCAATCTTTCTTGCCATGATTTCTATTGACTGTTCAATATCCCTTGATGTCAGATTCTTTATAACAAAGGTATCTACAATACCTCCTGCTTTTTCAAATGCCCTTGCCGTATCATACTCACAGTTGGTTCCCGGGAATACAGGCATGAATATCCTCGGCCTTGCAATGCGAGGCCGCACGCCCGGTACACTCTTTGCACCGGCAGATTTATGAATGGTTTCAGGTTTCAGTTCTATCGGAACATGTCCAATTGCTTTTTCATGTGCTTCCACCCTGGTCGGGAAGATTTTTTCAAGAGGTTCCTCCCATTTCCCCAGAGCTTCATCTATGCTTATCTCTGTAGAATTTACAACAATACTCGTGGCTTCCTGGGTTTTTCCTATTATATTGAACTCGATTCCTTCAAAAGCCGAATCAATATCCACCTCTTCAGGAATCTCAAGGACTATGGATCCGTATTCGGCATCAAAAAGTCTTGATGCCTCAATATATTCATTAAACCTAAAGCCGATTCTGTTTCCAAAACACATCTTGCTTATTGCTTCCGCCAATCCGCCAGTTTTTATGGTGCAAGCCGCCAGCACATTTCCATCGCATATATTCTCATGTATTTTGGCATAATTCTTGTGCAATTGCTCAAAATCAGGTATCCCCTTTTCATCCCGCCTTAAAGGTACTACAGCAACCTTGCTTCCGGCTTTCTTGAATTCAGTTGATACAATGTTTTTAACATTCCCCATTCCAACTGCAAAGGCTACAAGTGTAGGAGGCACAGTCATATCCTTGAATGTTCCGGACATGCTGTCCTTGCCGCCTATTGCCGGAATTCCGAGTTTCATTTGAGCATAGTATGCTCCAAGAAGGCTGCTGAAAGGTTTTCCCCATTTTTCAGGGTCCTTTCCAAGTTTTTCAAAATACTCCTGCAGAGTCAGCCTTACTTTCCTGTAATCTCCGCCTAAAGCAACTATTTTTGCGACTGCTTCCACAATTGCATAAAGCGAACCGTGGAAAGGGCTCCATTTTCCGATCAAGGGATTATACCCATAAGTCATTATTGTGCATGTCTCTGTTTCCCCGCTCATTACCGGTATTTTAGCCACCATACCCTCTGCAGGGCTTAACTGGTATTTCCCTCCAAAGGGCATAAGCACCGTGCCTGCCCCTATAGTGCTGTCAAACCGTTCAACAAGGCCTTTTTGGCTGCATACATTCAGCCTCTGAAGATTTGCCAGCCATGCAGCTTTTATATCATTAATATTATCTTCTATTTCCTTAGGAAGCACATTGAAGAAACTCCTGTCCTTGTCCGGAGCTTTTACATAAACAGAGGCATATTGCTTAACGCCGTTTGTATTAAGGAAGTCCCTGCTTATGTCAACAATGGTTTTGCCTCTCCATTGCATCTTCAGCCTGTTGTTGCCAGTTACTTCCGCTACAGGCGTGGCTTCCAGGTTTTCTTCTTCAGCAGCGGAAATAAAAGACCGTACGTCTTCCCTGGACACCACAACAGCCATTCGCTCCTGGGATTCGGATATTGCAAGCTCCGTACCGTCCAATCCCTCATATTTCTTTGGAACCGCGTCAAGGTTTATATTTAGCCCGTCTGCGAGCTCACCTATTGCTACAGATACTCCTCCGGCTCCGAAATCATTGCACTTCTTAATCATACGGCTTACTTCAGGATTCCTGAAAAGCCTCTGGATTTTTCTCTCCGTAGGCGGATTACCTTTTTGCACTTCAGCGCCACATGTATAAAGCGATTTCTCGTCATGCTCCTTTGAGGAACCGGTCGCCCCTCCGCAACCGTCACGTCCGGTTCTGCCGCCAAGCAAAATCACAACATCTCCCGGCTCAGGCCTCTTCCTTATAACATTCTCTCTTGGCGCGGCGCCGATAACAGCCCCAATTTCCATCCTCTTAGCCACAAACCCCTCATCGTATATCTCAGCTACCTGCCCGGTGGCAAGGCCGATCTGGTTTCCATAAGAGCTGTAACCTGCTGCAGCTCCTGTGGTTATTTTCCTCTGGGGAAGTTTACCCGGTAAAGTGTCTTCTATTCTTGCCCTCGGGTCACCGCTCCCTGTCACTCTCATAGCCTGGTACACATAAGCCCTTCCTGAGAGCGGATCTCTTATTGCCCCTCCAAGACATGTTGCAGCGCCTCCAAAAGGCTCAATTTCCGTAGGATGGTTATGGGTTTCGTTCTTGAACATCACAAGCCATTCTTCTTTTCTGCCGTCCACGTCAACTTCCACGACTATGCTGCAGGCATTGATTTCCTCAGACTCGTCAAGGTTATCAAGCACGCCTCTTTTTTTAAGCTCCTTCATTGCAATAGTTGCAATATCCATAAGGCACATATCCTTGGGTTTTTCCTGGTACACAAACTTCCGGGACGCAAGATAACCTTCATATGCTTCCTTAATTACGCCTGTATACTTGCCCTCCTCAAACTCAACATTCTCAATATTGGTCAAAAATGTTGTATGGCGGCAGTGGTCAGACCAATAGGTATCTATAACCCTCATTTCCGTAATCGTCGGGTCTCTTTTTTCCGTATCCCTGAAATATTCCTGGCAGAATTTCAGATCTTCAAAAGACATGGCAAAGCCCATATCCACCAAAAAGGCCTCAAGCTCAGCATCTGTCATTTTGCAAAAACCGGTAAGCTCTTCCACGTCTTTTGGCATATCCACTTCCACTTCCAGGCTGGATGGTTTTTCCATCGAAGCTTCCTGGGATTCCACCGGGTTTATGCAATATCTCTTTACTTTATCATACTCTTCCCAGGAAATCTCACCCTCAAGCACAATCAATTTCGCTGCCTTGACTTTCGGCCTGTCTCCGCAGGTAAGAATCTGTATGCACTGGGATGCAGAGTCCGCCCTCTGGTCGAACTGCCCCGGAAGATATTCTACGGCAATAACCTTTGCATTCGCATCTATATCAATCTTTTCATCAAACACCATGTCAACAGGTGGTTCAGAAAAAATGGTATTCCGGGATTTAATGTATTCCTCGTCAGTAATTCCTTCAACATCATACCTGTTGATCACACGGACGGATTTTAACCCTCTGATGCCGAGATTTGTTTTTAAATCCCTATATAATCCCTGAGCTTCTATATCAAAACCTTTTTTCTTTTCAACAAAAACCCGCCTAACATTGCTTTTCATTTCATTTACCCACTCCTGTTCCAATATGTCAACATGATAATAAATGCGTTTTTTTCAACACCCTGTATATTTTGAACGGACACGCTAATTATAACATGATATTTATTATAATTGTACCTTTAAGCGACAATTTTTTTGTTTTGGAAATAAAAAATATGTCTGCTATTTGAAATAGTTTTCATTAATTTTTTTTACGTTTTTTTGCTTTGTTTTTCTATGTATATTCCATTTCCTTTATTTTAGGCTCTTGGTATGTTATGATAATTGTACTATTTTAAATACATATATTTTTTGTTATGAAACTATCTTTAGTATTAGTTTCAAGAATAAAACGGACAGTAATTAATTATTTTTTATTCGAGTTTTGTATTTAAGAAAGGGATGGTTATATGTCGGAACAGATAAGGCAGATAGCCGCAAGGATAAAGGAATTGAGAGAAATATCAGGCATTTCCGCCGAAGAACTTGCCAGGGAATTTAATATTCCTGTAGAGGTATACAAAGAGTACGAAAGCGGTAATGCTGATATTCCTGTCAGTTTCCTCTATGCAATTGCCAATAAGTTTAAAGTTACGTTAACCGCTATTCTTACAGGCGAAGAGCCAAAGCTTCGTACTTATGCCCTTGTAAGAAAAGGAAAAGGTGTAAGTGTAGAAAGGCGGAAAGAGTATAAGTACCAGAGCCTTGCCTACAACTTCATTAATAAAAAGGCTGAACCTTTTTTGGTTGTAGTAGACCCTGATCCTGAGGACTCTCCGGTCAGCTTCAATTTCCATCCGGGACAGGAGTTCAACTATGTCCTTGAAGGTACGCTTAAAATAATAATAGACGGGCATGAGCTTATTCTCAATGAAGGAGATTCCATATATTTCGACTCAGGTTACAAGCATGGTATGAAGGCCATGAACGGAAAACAGGCTAAATTTCTTGCAGTAATATTTTAAGAAGGGAATGGGATTAACACTATGGACTTGCTGGACAAATTTTTACCTAGAAAGGAATTTGATTCATACGAAGATTTTTATAAAAATTTTAAGATAAATATTCCTGAAAATTTTAATTTCGCATTTGATGTCGTCGATGAAATAGCAGAAAAAGAGCCTGATAAAGTAGCCATTGTATGGTGTAATGACAAAGGTGAAGAAGCATTTTTTACATTTGGACAGCTTAAAGAATACAGCAACAAGGCGGCCAATTTTTTTAAAAGCATCGGCATAAAAAAAGGCGACCCTGTTATGCTCATATTAAAGAGGCGCTATGAATTCTGGTTTTGCCTCCTGGCGCTTCATAAAATAGGGGCTATATGTATCCCTGCGACACATCTACTTACGGCAAAGGACATTATATACAGAAATAACGCGGCAGATATCAAAATGATAGTATGTGTAGCCGAAGACGAAGTAATCAGGCATGTTGAGGATTCAATTCCAAAATCACCAACACTTAAGTATAAAGCTCTTATTGGTTGCAATCGTGAAGGTTGGTACAACTTAACTGAAGAACTTGAAAAAGCTTCCGGCATTTTTAACCGCCCGACAGGTCCAGATGCCACCTGCAACAACGATATTTCATTATTGTACTTTACTTCAGGCACAACTGGAATGCCTAAAATGGTACAACATAACTTTGTATACCCTCTTGGGCACATTGTTACTGCAAAGTACTGGCATGAAGTTATCGACGGCGGCCTGCATCTGACAGTCGCAGATACGGGTTGGGCGAAAGCTGTATGGGGTAAAATTTATGGCCAATGGATATGCGGGAGCGCTATATTTGTATATGATTATGACAAATTTATACCTAAAGAACTCCTTGATGTGATAGTCAAGTATAAAGTTAATACTTTCTGCGCGCCTCCAACAATCTACAGGTTTCTTATTAAGGAGGACCTTAAAAAATATGATTTGAGCAACCTAAAACATTGCTCAATCGCAGGGGAACCATTGAATCCGGAAGTTTACTACCAATTTTTGAAAGCTACGGGCAAGAAGGTTAAAGAAGCTTATGGTCAAACAGAATTAACCGTAACCATAGGCACATTCCCATGGATGGAACCAAAACCGGGATCAATGGGCAAACCAGCACCCGGCTATGATATTGACATAGTGGATGAAAACGGCAACTCATGTGAAGTGGGAGAAGAAGGACAAATTGTTATCAGAACCGACAAAAAGAAGCCAGTTGGAATGTTTGAAGGATATTACAGGGATAAGGAACTTACAGAAAAGGTTTGGCATGATGGTATATACTACACCGGTGACATGGCATGGAGGGACGAAGACGGATATTTCTGGTTTGTTGGAAGAGCTGACGACGTAATAAAGAGTTCTGGGTACAGAATCGGGCCTTTCGAAGTTGAAAGCGCGCTGCTTGAACACCCGGCTGTATTGGAGTGCGCAATAACTGCAGTTCCTGATCCGATAAGGGGCCAGATTGTCAAGGCCACTGTGGTTTTGACCAAAGGATATACTCCAAGTGATGAACTTGTAGTAGAACTGCAGAATCACGTCAAAAGTGTAACCGCTCCCTACAAATATCCAAGGATTATTGAATTTGTGGACGAGCTTCCAAAAACTATAAGCGGAAAAATAAGAAGAGTGGAAATAAGGGAACAGGATAAAAACAAGAAATAAAACAGCCATGACCACTTTTCCCAAACTCTGTCCTTTAAGCGCAAGCGTGGATGACATGCCATCCACGCTGCGCTTTACTCAGCATTAACCCGCAGCTTCCAACCGGGCTAGTTTTTCTAATATCCTATTGCTTCTTTCTATAAAATTTGTCATCATCTCTGGGTCAAGCTGCCTGTTGCTCATCATCGCAAGGTCATAAATATGCCTGCAAATAAGCAGCACGTCTTCTTTTTTGTCTTCCTTTTCTCTGAGCTTGAGTACAGCCTTTATCAGGTTGTTGCCGCTGTTTAGCACAAGAGTTTCATCTTTAGGGAACAAATGCTCCATATCTGTTCTTCCGAACATTCTTCCCATATCCTGTAACCTTCTTGAATCTTCTGAAAGAAGGATCATGCCGGGAGTTGAAGCCGCTTTTAAGTTTTCAACCTTTATTTTCAGCTTTTCGTCCCCAATGGCTTCCTTAAAAAGTTTTTCGATAATCTCGGTTTTTTCCTTTACTTTATCTTCATCCTCGGCGCTGCTTGTTTCTTTAAGGTTTTCAGACAAATCAGCATCGATACGCAGGAATTTCACTCCGCTTTCCTGCATTTCAAGGAATTGAACAAAATGGGTGTCAATTATATTTGTCAGTAAAACAGCTTCCATGCCCTGTTCTTTGAATAACTTGATGTATTGAGCTTGCTGCCTCTCATCTGTGACATAGAAGACCTTGTTCTTATGTTTTTCCTTATTTCTGTCAAGATAATCCTTTAGTGTGACGTAATCACCGTTTGTTGTCTTGAAAATGATAATATCCTTGACTCTGTCATAAAATTTTTGTTCCCGTATGCAGCCGAACTTTACAAACGGATTTATATCATCCCAGTACTTGTTGTAGTTTTCCCTTTCGGTTTCATACAGCGAAGTAAGCTTGTCTGCAACCTTTTTAGTTATATGGGCGGACAGTTTTTTCACGTAACCATCGTTTTGCAGAAAACTTCTTGATACATTGAGCGGCAAATCAGGGCAATCAATTGTTCCTTTCAGAAGCATAAGGAATTCAGGGATAACTTCTTTTATATTATCTGCTACAAAGACCTGGTTGTAATATAGTTTAATCTGGCCTTCTATTGCTCCGAACTCGTTTTTCAGTCTCGGGAAGTACAGGATTCCCTTGAGATTAAAGGGATAATCCATATTGAGATGAATCCAGAAAAGAGGATCCTCAAAATCCCTGAACACTTTTTTATAAAATTCCTTGTACTCTTCTTCAGTGCAGTCTTTCGGGTTTTTCAGCCAAAGCGGATTTGTATCGTTTATAGGTTTCAGCTCTTCTTTCTTATCTCCTTTATCATCCTTTTCGTCTTTCTTTTTCGACAAGTCTTCAAGATATACCTCATAAGGCAGGAAAGAGCAATACTTTACAAGAATCTCCCTCATCCTGTATCCATCAAGGAATTCCAGGCTGTCTTCAGACATGTATAACGTAACTGTTGTACCCCGTTCAGTACGGTCGGAATCACCCATCTCATAATCAGTTCCGCCGGAGCTTATCCATCTGACCGCCTCAGCCCCTTCCTGGTAAGACAAAGTATCAATCTGCACACGGTCAGCTACCATAAAGGCAGAATAGAAACCAAGTCCAAAGTGCCCTATTATCTGGCTTCCTTCATCTGCTTTATCCATGTACTTTTCCAGGAAATCCTTTGCTCCGGAAAATGCTATCTGGTTGATATATTTTTTTACTTCTTCAGCAGTCATTCCAATACCGTTATCAATTACCTTAATGGTTTTTTTATCCTTATCCACCACTACTTTTATATAATACCTGGTATCGCTGTCAGCCTGTGCCTCGCCGATGGATACAAGCCTTTTAAACTTGGTTATTGCGTCATTTCCGTTTGATACAAGTTCCCTGACGAAAATATCTTTATCTGAGTATAACCATTTCTTAATTATAGGTAATACATTTTCAGTATTGACAGAAATACTACCTCGTTCGTTAGCCATCCCAATCCTCCTCTGCCATTTAATCATTGTACTCTGAAAAAACTCGCTTATTAACTATCTTACTACCAGTGTGAAATAATTGTCAAGGCAGTTTTAGCACTCTCATGATTAGAGTGCTAACAAGTTTCTATAAATCTGCCTTGGCATTTTATGTCCATTTTGATTTGAAAACTTGGGAATTTATGAGTTTTCTATGTGAATTTAATTAATCAATAATTTTGCATTCAGGACACAAACCGTATATTTCAAGTTTATGGCCTGTTATATCAAAACTTGTCTCTTTCATTACATCCTTTTCCAATGTCCCCAGAGGGCATGAATTAATCTCCACGGTCTTGTGGCAGCTTGTGCATATTATATGATGCTTGTGTCCGTCTCCTGAAAGCGTATACCTGGCTTTGCCGTCGCTCATTACCGTTTTTTCTGCAAGGCCTATCTTTTCCATAAGTTCAAGTGTCCTGTAGACTGTTGACAAATTTACTGAGTTTCCGGATTCCTTTACACGAATAAAAATATCTTCTGCAGACAGAGCAGTATCAGCTTTTTCCATTATATCAAGCACAGCTTTCCTGGATTTTGTATTCTTACAACCCTTTTTGGCAAGTATGTTTTCATCGCACAGTTTATTGGCCATTTCAATACTTCCTTTATTACTTATGTATAGCTCCATTTTACTTTATCAAAATATTAAATGCAATATCATTTACCTTGAAAACTCAGCTATCAATAGTTCCAAGGCAATTCTGTCATTCATCAAGCCGTTTTTTATAGCCACGTCAGTCTCCATACACCGGTTAATGGCTCTTTTTAGCTCCTCTATTGAAAATCTTTTAATCTGTTTTTCAATTTTTTTTGCTACGTAAGGATTACTTATCCCCATTTTTGACGCTGCTTCCATAAGGTTCAACCCTTCAGATATATGCAATTTCATTTCAAGTATTTGACGGAACTGTCTTGTAATCATGAATAATATCAGCGGCAGAGGTTCCTTCATAATTATCATGTCATTTAACGCTCTTAAAGCTTTTCCGCAATTCTTTTCCGCCATTGCATCCGTAAGGTCAAATATTCTGCTCTTTATTGACCGGGAACACACTGCTTCAATGTCTCCGGAAGTTGCTTCCCTCCTGTCGCCCATATACATTATGACCTTGTTTATTTCATTCAGTATTTCAGTCATTCCCTGGTCACAGTTTTCTATCAGCTGGGAAGCCAACAGAGGATCAATGCTTTTATTATGTAATTTAAAGTGTTTTATTACCCATTTGATTAGATCATCACGTTTTTGATAAGAAAATTCAACCAAAAGCCCATTTTCCGCTACAAACTTAACAGCCTTTAAATTTTTATTAATATCTTCCTCATAGAAAATCAGGCAGGTATATTCAGGGATGTTTTTCAAGCACCGTATAAGTTCATTGTCCTTTGAGCTTTTCTCCTTTGTTTCGTCCTCCTGCTTATCTTTTCTTTTAAACAGTCCTGAATTCTTTACTATCACCAGTCTCCTATCAGAAAACACAGGCATGGTCTCGCAATTATCCAATATTTCAGTTACATCAACCTTCCCTTCCAATACTGCCCTGTTCAGCATCTTCAGACTGTCATCAACCAGGCAGTCCTCTATGCATTGTAGATAATGTTTTTTAAGGTACTCCTCAGGACCGTAAAAAAGATAAAGTCTTCTGAACTTTTTGCTTTTTATATCCTGCTTTAAAGCACTTATACTCATAAGACCTGTTTTCTCCTCTTCATGCAGTCATTATTTTAACTTAACATTGTTCTGACAGTTACCTGTCTCCCGTTTGATTTTACAATTACCGCGCCATGCTTGTCAGTCCGCAGAACAGGTATTCTTTTCTCTTCCAGTCTTTCTATCACTTCCTGCGACGGGTGGCCAAAATTATTTTTCCCGACACTTATTACAACAACTTTAGGAGAAACTTCCTCCAAAAAGTCCTGTGTTGTTGATGTATCTGAGCCATGGTGGGCCGCTTTCAGGATATCTGCGCTAATGTCGTCCTTATCCTGTACAAGCTTGCTCTCAATTTCCTTTTCAATATCTCCCGTAAATAACATGCTGACATTCTTATAATGCAATTTTAACACTAAGGAGCTGTTATTTAAAGATTGTTTTTCGCCATTGAAATTTCTATTAGGGTTTAATACATAAAAATACGTATCCCCATCCAGCCTTATCCTGTCACCTTTCTTGAGAGAAAATACGTTTATCGTCCTAAGCCTTGACACCTCCAGCAACTCATGAAACTCTTCTTTTTCCGCACATTCAGGAAAAACAAAATTATCCACCCGAAAATCTTTTAACACTGGTATCAACCCTTGAATATGGTCGTCATGGCCATGGGTCGCAATAACAAGATCCAGTTTGGTTACACCATAATCCAATAAGAAGGGTATTACAACAGAATCACCTATGTTATATGAAGATTCCATGCTACTGTTTCCTCCTCCGTCAATCAATACGGTTGTGCCGGCGTGAGTCCTTACAAATATTGAATCGCCCTGCCCCACATCAATGAACACGACTTCCAACCCCTTAGGAGCCAGCATAGGAACACAAAAGCTTGCTGTTAATACTGCAAAGGCCAATATATAATACTTAAATTCAATTCTTATATTTTTCATGGGTTTATACCAAAAGAAAAACCACACAGCAATGTAGTAAAGCACTATTAGCAAAAAATGGGGTGTAATTGTACGGATTACCGCAAAGGGCAGGCTTGCAGTTATTTTTGAAATAAAAAGCACAAAAGAAAGGAATGCACAATTCACATAACCTATAAGCCTTGACATCATAATACTGACTTGCCCGATAATGGCCATTATTGAGCCCAGTATGGTAATTGCCTCAATCACTGGGGCAACTAGCAGGTTGGATATAATGGATACCAATGAGAATTTGTTAAAATAATATAATGTTATTGGCAACACCCCGATTTGAGCTGCCAACGTCACTGACAACACATCAGTTACTCCTTTAGGAATAAATCTAGGGCTTAAAATATTTTTAATATTCTTATAAAACAAAACCAGTGAAATCGTTGCAGCAAACGATAATTGGAATCCTATGTTAAAAAGGTTATATGGGTTGTATAAAAGAAGGGCTAATGCGGCAAATGATATGCTTGTCAGTGCATCGCTCTCCCTGTGTAGTATTTGTCCTGCCAGAATCACTATAGCCATTATTGCCGCTCTCAGTACTGAAGGTTCAAAACCTGTAATAGAAACAAATACAATCAATACGAGTATTGTTGCTATATTAGCAATAATCCGCTTTAAATGAAGAAGCTTACGAAGCAAAAATAACAAAGGAAACACAATGAACGCGATATTAGCCCCTGAAACCGCCATAATGTGACTCAGGCCTGAATCGCTGAATACCTGCTGTACCTCTTTAGTCAACCCTTCCCTGCTGCCTATGAGCATACCGTTCAAAAGCCCTGCCTGCTGCTCAGGAAGGCTTTTGTCAATAACCGACACAATCCTGTTCCTTAAAAAAAGTCCCAAACTTACAAGAACATTGGTTTTTCTTCTTTCACCAACTTCCACATTTTCTTTTCTTGCAAATATTGTAGCGGATACTCCTGACTGTGCGAGATATTCCCTGTAATCAAATCCGCCCGGATTTCTCCTGCCGGCCGGGAGGTTAAGCTTTCCGGAAATGCGTATTTCCCTCCCATGCTCATAAACTTGCCAGTCATCTCCTAATAACGTGGTAAAAAGAATCTTTCCCCCTTTTTTTACTTTTGATCCACCTGAAATAATTTCTTTTACGCTTACGGTATAAGAAACCCTCGTATCTTTCAAATTTGGATGTGAGCTGATAACGCCGCAGACAGTGACATTTTCGTTTTCAAACTCCTTAAACCTGTTTTTGTTTATATTATCAATTATCAGGAATTCAAGAGCTCCAAAGGAATAAAAAAGAAGCATTATAAACGCAATGCACAATGATCCGGAACGCCCTGGCAGCAATAAGATTATTGTTGAAAATATTAAAAATACAGATGCTATAATAAAAAAATGGGAATTTGTTATCCTTGCAGTCAATACACCAATAATAAATGAAACTGAGAATAGAAGAAGCGGCCGTTTCATTTCGTCCTCCATGTTTTTACATAATTATACAATATTTTCTATTTCCAGTGAATACCATTTTTGAAACAAAAAACTGCTTAAGAATTAAAAAACCTCCTTAATTCTCTTAAGGAGGTTTGTGCGGATTACTGTCAAAATGGTCATTTCTATTTAAATATACCTTCTTGCCGTCATATAGCATTTAGCGTAAAAGCCACTGCTCATGTCGCTTATTACAACTTTTTTTGCACTGCTTCCTGAGGATGCATGTATGAACTTGCCGTTGCCTATGTATATTCCTACATGATTAACAGCGTTAAGCCCTCCGTTCGTATCAAAGAATACCAAATCCCCCGCCTTTAAGTCCTTCTTATCTACACGCACTCCATATTTGGCCTGGTCTTTCGATGAGCGCTGAAGGTTTATTCCAAAATGCTTAAATACATAATAGACAAAGCCGGAACAATCAAACCCCTCACTGGGTGAAGCTTTCCCATATCTATATTTTACACCCAAAAACCGTTTTGCGTACTCTACTATTTGCTGTCCTTTTGTTGAACCGCTGCCTGAATCTCTGTCTGCTTGTCCACCTGAACCTCTGGAAGAAACAGAGTCCCTCACAATTATGTAATCTTTAAATACCCATCCGAATTTCTGTCCGGAAAGTTGAATCCTGTACCAGTCTCCAGAACATTCATACACATCAAAGGTATCTCCTCTGTTAGCTTGAGTAATTATATTACCGGATGATATTTCCGGGGTAGATCTTACATTTACATTACTGCCATTTATTATTCCCACACCGATAGGCTTGTCCTCGAAAGATAGATATTGACCAAAAACCCAGCCAGTTATTTCTTCATAACTAATATTGTACCAATCGCCTGATTCACCTAACACTTTTACTTTTATGCCTTTTGGCAACTTGGTCAGAATTTCAGCAGATAAATTTGGCGATATGCGAACATTAAGGTTGTCCCCAATGACTTTTGCTTCCTTATCTCCATTCGCAAACGCTAAAGAAGAAAAGGAAAAGATAACTGCGATTAAGATGGGAAATACTATTAAAATTTTCTTCTTAGTAAACATTTTATCCTCCTATTTATGCTTCCGGAGTTAGCTGCCGGGTTCGGTAAATAGGAATACCCTACCATATTTTTCAATATGGATTAACCCCTCGAAAAAGATGGTTCCTCCGTAGCTCTTCTTTAAAAAAGAGCATTCAGCATTATTAAGTTTTACCATTCAACGAATATTATACATTTCCTGCTACAGTTTGTCAAACAATTATAAATCTGTGCATTATCAAAATGCTGCAAATACCGCCATTAAAGGCAGCGCAGTTTTTTATCCTTCTTAATTCGCGGAATTGCTGTTTCCTCCAAAAATTTATCCCACTTGTATTCTCTTCAACTACCGTAAGATAAACATCCCTTATTTTTGTATTTTTTTCCAGGAAATCAAGGAACAGACCTACCGCACTGCTCCCATAGCCCATTCTCTGGTATGAAGGATCTATTACCAACGATTTTATCCAGGCTATACCTCCTTTTTCATTTTCAAGCATTCCTTTCAAAATTCCAATTATTATTCCTTCATTCCGCAAATATATTCCTAAAAAAAACTCATTGCCGCAGGCTATAGTTTCAATATACCTTTTAACCAATGTGTCCATGGTTATCGGCTTGTCTACGCCGGTGGCAAATTTAAATTTATCCGTCATATTGTACCATTTAAGCACATCCGCAAAATCTGAATCAGTAATGTTTTTTAAATAAATTTTATCATTCATTGCGTTTATGAAACAACAAATCCCACCACCGTTTTTAACCTCAAAAATCTCATATGAAAAATTTCTCAACTATAATATTCAACATATGACTCTATTTCCCTTTAAAATTTAAATTTTTTAAGTTGAAAAATATCATACAATTGTCAACCTATTATAAAATTTTAGTTGACAATTATATATTTGTAATATATATTAAAAAAGTGATTTATATGCAATTCAAGATTAACGGAGGAAAATAAAATGAACATCAAAACACGTGATATAATACTTGTTGCCCTTTTTACAGCACTAATGACGGTAGGAGCATTTGTAAGGATTCCTTTTCCCTATGTACCCCTTACTTTTCAACCTTTCTTCTGTGCACTGGCGGGACTAATATTAGGTCCGAAACTTGGAACTCTTTCTCAAGTAATCTATGTGGCAGCCGGACTTGCCGGTATCCCTGTATTTACTCAGGGAAGCGGCCCTTTGTATGTTCTGAAACCCAGCTTTGGATACTTGATAGGATTTATAACTGCAGCTTATGTAATAGGCAAAATGTGTGAAAAATTAAATGCAATGAAATTTCACAATATACTTATTTCACTCGTCTGCGGTCTTTTTGCCATATACCTTGCAGGTGTGCCATATTCTTATCTAATTTCGAGGTTTTACCTTGGCAACCAGTCCACAACTCTTTGGTATATTGCGGTCAGTTCCATCCTGTTCTTCATAAAAGACCTTGTGCTTTACATTATTGTAGCTGCCGTCACGTACAAGATATTGCCGGTTTTAAGAAATGCAGGGCTGCTAGGTCATTTAGCAAAATAGATGGACAGGAGGAAGCATGTAATCTTCACTTTAACTCAAACACCAATTTGCCGCCTTCTATTACGCACCTGGTATTTAGTGCTGTTGACAGCTCAATTTCTCTTCTGAGAAGGGCTTCAGCATCAACATCCGTCAGTGGTACAACCTGGGTCTTCTCAACCGTTCTGACAGGAATGGCAGTTATACCGACAAGTTCATTATCTTTATAGTCCAAGTTTACAATGAACGCTTCCTGGTTTTCAGGGTCATTCTGGTCAAATATGAAGTTGCCCAGACTGTACATAATCGGTTTGCCATTATAGATTTCAATACCCTGGAATTGATGAGGATGGTGTCCAAGAATAACATCAGCTCCTAAATCAATAAGTTCATGAGCAAACTCAACCTGTTCCGGCGATACTTTAAAGCTCTCTTCTATGCCCCAGTGGAGCGAAATTATAAGTAAGTCAACATTATTCCTTACTTTGCCTATATCCTCACGAATATATTCAATTTTCCTCGGAGCCACCCCCGCTTTATTTTCTCCTGCAATAAAACTTATTGAAGGGTTTCCGCTGTAAACTACCTCGGCCATGTCCGTATACGACAGCAAGCCGATTTTAATACCGTTTTTCTCTACTATTGCCGCTTCCCTCGCCTCTTCAAGGTTTCTTCCTGCCCCGGAATATGCTATGCCGTTTTGATCCAGAATTTCAAAAGTATCAAACAGTCCTTTATCATAATAGTCCAAAATATGGTTGTTAGCAAGGCTCAACAGGTTAAAGCCTGCATATTTGATAGCTTCAAAAGCTGCCACCTTATTCTTAAGGACATATTTGCCCACCTTGTTTTCCTTTGATATAGCAGTGAGGCTGTGGGTCCTGTCTGTTATTGGCCCTTCCAGGTTTCCAAAGACAATATCGCCTTCTTTTAATATGTCCGCTACCTTTTCAAATGCATAAATATATCCTTTGCCTTCCTTTTCAAGCCTGCTGCCAACTCCCCTGCCAAGCATGATATCTCCTACCGCCGTTATTCGCAATGTCTTGCTTTCTGGTTCATCCGTCTTGCTTTCTGATTCATCCATGTTTTCAACAGTGCGGTCTTCTTCCAAAACATCTTCAGAACTGTTGTCATGATTTTCAAAAGATTTGTTTTCATTATTTCCGGTTGACAGAGATTCCGCATTGCTTTCAACATTTTGAGAATCCGCCGAAAGAATGCTTTCCACTCTTCTGCCATAAGTATACTGTACCAGCTTTAAGCCGCAAAACGCTGAAAGCAGTATTAATAATATTAATATTAAAATAAAAAAAATCCTTGACTTCATAAAACTCCCCGATAATTTTATTTATCTACATTATTCTACCATAAGTTGTGAAAAAAAACATCACTGATTGACAGAACAGGTCAATATCTCATCAAGCTAATATCCCCCATTTTGCTTTCCAGCTTTATCTTAGCCCCGCTGAAACATTGTTCGAATTCATTGGACCTGATACTTCCTTTAGCCTCCACTTCCAGTTCAGTACCTTCCGGGAGACTTAAATCTATGCTTCCTATATTTGTCCCAAAATAATACTCCCCTGACTCTTCCAGCTCGGCTTTAACACTTATATTCCCAAAATTCGTTTTTACTGACGACCCGCTTTCCAGCTTTCCTCCGGAAATCCTTAAGTTTCCCATATCAGCTACTAATATTACTTTTCCAATCAATTTATTGATATCAACATTCACTGAGTCAACATTTAAGTTAACTTCACTCCTTATATCATCAAAAAACTTTATTGTTCCTGTATCCAGCTTTATATCAATAGAGTCAACCTTTTTTGGGATATATACCCTCACGTCAACGCTTTTGTCTGACGGATTTTTTGCACTGCCTTGGTATACTGAACTAAATACAACTCTTTTTCCGTTCTTTTCAGTTATTATATTAAAATTCTCCAGCATTTTGGTTAATTCCTCTTTTGACTGAATTCCCCTGATCTTCTTTGTTATTTCAAATTTAACTTCATCCCTGTTCCAGGAAAATATATTAATATTACCGGAATCACTGGAAATATCGATATAGAGAGGATATTCAACCTCAATGCATTCTTCGCTGTACGCCGAAGCAACTTTCTTGGGCGCAAAGTTAGTGCTGACGGAGCATCCGGACATGACAACCAAAAATAATATTAATACCAGAAGGTATAAACGGAGTTTCATTAAAAATTCCTCCAAATTTTACATTATTATCCTCCTGGTAAATACTATCATACGAACTTTTAAGTCTCAAACATTTCCGGGAAATAAAAAACGGCTCATACGCCGTTTTTTACAGCATTTCGCAATGAATCAGCTGTTAAACTCTCATTAAATTATCCTTCTGACATAATTTATATAATGTGAAAAAACTACACCAGGCTCTTCAAGATCCTTACACCAGCGCTTTACCCATTCAAGGGAAACAAAACCCTTATAATCATTTTCTTTTAGTAGTTGTAAAGCTTCTTTCACAGGCACGTCCCCGTATCCCATCATTTTATATTTTATTTTTCCGTCAACAACCTTTGAATCTTTAACATGCACAAACATTATGTACTCTCTTAATGCATAATAAGTTTTTTCAACAGTTTCTCCCATAAAACGGTATGGATGGTGCACATCCCAGAGCACGCCGACACCTGGACTGTTAACTTTTCTAATAAGCTCCAACGTCCTGTTTGAATCGGCAAAAACTCCGTTGGTTTCAATTAAAACCTTTACATTTTTTCCACTTGCATATTCCGCTAAAGTTGAAAGATTACCCGCTACAAAATCATCGTCTATATTATCGGAAGGTTCAGGGTTTGCATCTCCAAGCACTCTTACGTACTTAACTCCAAGCTTCTCAGCAAGGTCAATGTAATCCTTTCCTTCGTTCAAGTAAAAATCTATATTTTCCTTGTCAAATAAGAAGCACGATGAAGTAATGCACGGTATCTCCAACTTCAATTTGTTAAGCCGTTCAATCGTAGCTTTTATATTTGCCGCATTAAAAGGTTTTGCCTTAGGTACATAAATCTCATTTTCAATGCCTCTTAATTCGACCCCGTCAAACCCGAGGTCTTTAGCGGTAGCAAGTATTTCATCCCACGACCAGTCGGGGCATCCCAGTGTTGAAAACGCTATCTTCATATTTACCTCCCAAAACCAAAAAGTTTTAATTGCAAATTAGCGTAAAACTTATTTAACGCCAAGCACATTTCAAAAATTTCACTTTTAATTATATAATAGCACTTTATAACTCAAGTGTCATCAAATAAATGTTGTTCACAAAGTGAATTTATAAGTGTATAATTTATATATAACAGTTAAAAAATATACTAAATATACTGGATTTCAAATTAATACTGTATGTTACTCATTATGTCCCACTAATTACAGATGGATTAGCAAGTAAAAGTTTTTTATTTTGGGGGTGACTCTAATTGCCGATTTTTAGCTTTGTTTCCAGCATTGGCATAATTCAAGCTCTCTGCTTTATCATTGGACTTGGATTGGTTATACTGGAATTTTTTTACCCGGGCTTTGGAGCCCCGGGAATTATAGGCTTAATTTTGCTTGCAGCCGGTGTGGTACTTACTGCTAAAAACGCATTTGAAGCCCTTATTATGGTAATAATAATACTTGTGCTTCTTGGTATAGCGCTTTTTCTGGTTTATCATTCCGCTTCAAAAGGCCGTCTTTCCAGAACACTGATACTTTCGGAAGCACTGGATGCAAAATCAGGCTTTAGCGGAACTGACGATTTAAAAGAATACCTCGGAAAAGAAGGAGAGTCTATTACTCCTCTTCGACCTGCCGGAATAGCTATTTTTGACGGGGTTAAGCTTGACGTCGTTACAGAAGGAGAATTTATTCCTGCAAACACGCGGGTTAAAATCATTTCAGTTTCGGGCAGGCGTATTGTTGTAAGGGAGATAAAATAAAAATGCGTGAATTGCAAATATCATTTTTAAATGAAAGGAGATTGTATTCGTGGAACTCGTGTTTATTTTTATTATTATTATTGCAATAATCATATTTCTATCAATCTTTTTCAGTTTTGTTCCGCTTGGATTATGGATTTCAGCTTTTGCAGCAGGCGTAAAAATAGGAATCTTTACCTTGGTTGGGATGAGGCTAAGGAGGGTTGTTCCGTCAAGAGTTGTAAATCCCCTTATTAAAGCGGTAAAGGCAGGCCTGGACTTATCCATCAACAAACTGGAAGCTCATTATCTTGCAGGCGGCAATGTAGACAGGGTTGTAAATGCACTGATAGCTGCACAAAGAGCAAATATACCTCTTGAGTTTGAAAGGGCTGCTGCTATTGACCTTGCCGGACGTGATGTCCTTGAGGCAGTTCAAATGAGCGTTAATCCTAGGGTAATAGAAACTCCTATAGTTGCAGCTATTGCCAAGGACGGTATCGAATTAAAGGCAAAAGCAAGGGTAACAGTCCGTGCAAATATTGACCGGCTTGTGGGAGGTGCAGGAGAGCAAACCATTATTGCCCGCGTCGGAGAAGGTATCGTTACTACGGTAGGATCATCAGAAACGCATAAAGAAGTTTTGGAAAATCCGGATTTGATATCAAGGACTGTACTTGCAAAAGGATTAGATGCCGGTACCGCCTTTGAAATATTATCAATTGATATAGCCGATGTTGATGTCGGAAGAAATATCGGCGCCCAGTTGCAAACCGACCAGGCTGAAGCCGACAAGCGGATAGCCCAGGCTAAGGCGGAAGAGAGAAGGGCAATGGCTGTGGCAAAAGAACAGGAAATGAAGGCTGCCGTACAGGAAATGAGAGCAAAGGTTGTTGAAGCTGAGGCCGAAGTTCCAAAAGCATTGGCTGCCGCTCTTCGTGAGGGCAAGCTGGGGGTTTTGGATTATTACAACTTGCAAAATATTATATCCGATACACAGATGCGAAATGCCATATCTTCCATTGCAAAGCCCGAATTACCCGATACAGGCGATAAAAAATAAAGGGGCTGTTATTGATGGCAAGATTTATCCTGAATAAGAATGCAAAATTTTTGCTGGATGAGAATTTGGATTTGATTTATAAGAATTTGTACAGAAATCCGGTTTATACCGGTCAATTTGCCGGCAATCTATCTAAAAAGAATGACCAGGCTCCTGATGAAAATGAAGAGCAGGATAATGACCAGCCAGCTTCATCCGGTCTAGAAGCAATGGAGTCAGAATTGCAAAAAGAAGATGATTTATATTCTCATGGAGCAATGGAGAACAAATATGTTTTCTTGGATTTAAATAAAGAAAGTTTGCTCAAGGGAATCATTTTATCAGAAATTCTGGGAAAGCCCAGGGCAAAAAGAAGATTTGGAAGATAAGTTAAAGGGGATTTGGAAGAAAAATTCAAGGGAGCGGTATTCAAAACCTGCTCCCTTTCTGTTTTATAAACCTTCTTGTTTTATTATAAACACTAATCCGCTGCTTTTTGCCTGGCCTTGTACTGATGGGCCTGTTCCAGCATCATGTCCTTGACCTTCATCAATCTTGTCAGGTTTCCTCTTTCATTTTCATCCAGTTTCATGGTAATGTATCTTATTGTTTCATCAAGCTGCGGTATCAAAACATACTCAAGCGCATTTACTCTTCTTCTAGTTTTCTCTATTTCTTCTGCCATAAGCTGTGCGGATTTTTCCATCTCAGCTAATTCAAGCATGTACGGCAAAACATCCGATAGCGTGCGTATTGCCCCGTCAAGCTCAGCCGAAGTGGATGCAAAGCCATATGGAAAGATGTTGCTCTCATCCATACTGGCTGTTTTGAAATTGAATACCGGTATGTTTACACTCATAACGTTTTTTGTTGAAACTTCAAGGGATACACTTTGCTTCGGAAACATAAGGGATTCCTCCAGCACTTCCGAAGACATAACTGCCCTTGCAATCAAAAAATTCGAGTGCACTTTCATTAGCATATTTTCAACTCTTTCACGAAGTTCCTTGTTCCTTCTTACAAGTTCAAGGAACTTCTTCATAAGTTCGTCTCTTTTATCTTTTAACAGTTTATGTCCCCTGCGTGCCACCTGAAGCCGCTTCTTAAGGCGCGTAAGCTCCATACGGGTCGGATTTACACGCATAATTGCCATAATTTTATCGCTCCTTAATCTTTTCTCTCACTTCTGTTCTCCGATTTTTATCTTCTGCTTTATCAGGATAGATAAATCAATCCCCTACATCTTACCTTATGATAACGGGTTATAGGTTATGGGTTAGAGGTTTCTATAAATTCTCTTTATATTCGGTTAAGGAACTTCCACTATTACCCCTTACCCAAAGCTTGCTGTAAGTCACTTCTAACCTCCAACATCCAACCTCTGAATTGCCTAAAAGCAATCCTAACCTCTTACCTCGTACCTCTCACCTCTTACCTATTACACGGATAATACTTATCTATATATTCATCCCTTATACGCTTAAGTTCGCTTACCGGCAAGATTGAAAGAAGCTTCCACCCTATTTCCAGGGTCTTCTCTATAGGCCTGTCTTCGTCAAATCCCTGTGAAACGTATTCTTTTTCAAATTCATCAGCAAATTTTGCATACAGTTTGTCAGTATCAGTCAGTGCAGCCTCTCCTAATATGACCGCCAGTTCTTTTGCTTCTTTTCCTCTTGCATATGCAGCAAACAGCTGGTTCATTGTATCTGCGTGGTCTTCCCTCGTTTTACCTGCTCCTATACCTTTATCCTTCAGACGCGAAAGTGATGGAAGAACGTCTATAGGCGGAGTTATTCCTTTCCTGTGAAGTTCCCTGCTTAAAATTATCTGTCCCTCGGTTATATAACCGGTAAGGTCGGGAATAGGATGAGTTTTGTCATCTTCCGGCATTGTAAGGATAGGTATGAGCGTTATGCTGCCTTCCTTATCCTTTTTCCTTCCTGCCCTTTCATATATAGTCGCAAGGTCCGTATAAAGGTAGCCTGGATATCCCCTTCTTCCGGGCACTTCCTTTCTTGCTGCCGATACCTCGCGCAGAGCCTCGGCATAATTTGTTATATCCGTAAGGATAACCAGTACATGCATATCCTTTTCAAAGGCAAGGTACTCAGCCGCGGTAAGAGCCATACGAGGAGTGGATATACGCTCAATTGCCGGGTCATTAGCCAGGTTCATGAATAATACAGCACGGTCAATAGCTCCTGTCCTTTTAAAGTCCGTTATAAAGAAGTTTGCCTCTTCAAAAGTAATACCTATTGCAGCGAACACAACCGCAAATTTGCTGTCCGTGCCAAGCACTTTTGCCTGCCTTGCTATCTGCGCTGCAAGCTGGGCATGGGGCAAACCAGAGCCTGAAAATATCGGAAGCTTCTGTCCTCTTACAAGCGTATTCAATCCATCTATGGCAGATATCCCTGTTTGAATAAATTCGGACGGATAATTCCTTGCTGCAGGGTTAATAGGAACACCGTTTATATCAAGTCTGGCATCCGGTATAATATTCGGCCCTCCGTCAATTGGCCTTCCTAATCCGTCAAACACTCTTCCAAGCATGTCAATAGATACGGGAAGTTCTATTCCCCTGCCCAAAAATCTCACTTTACTCTCGGCAATGTTTATTCCTGCCGAGCTTTCAAACAGCTGTACAAGGGCATTATCTCCATCTACCTCCAGCACCCTGCACCTGCGTGTTTCGCCGTTTTTAAGCTCTATCTCGCCCAGTTCTCCATATTTGACTCCTTCAACTTGTCTGACGAGCATCAAAGGACCGGCAACTTCGTTTATAGTTCTGTACTCCTTAAGCATCTAGACAACCTCCTTTGACCTCAGTGCATCCATCTGCTGGTTAAGCTCAAGCTCAATATCGTCAAAGACAGCATCCACCTGATCTTCTCTTGTATATTTCGCCCTTCCTATTCTCTCCCTTACCGGAAGCGCGAACAGCTCTTTAATATCCGCTCCTGTCTCTATAGCTTTTTTGCCCTTGTAGTAGTAATTCATTATAAGCTTGAGCATCCTGTATTGTTTATGCATTGAAGTATAAGTGTCTACATCATGGAAAGCATTCTGGTGAAGATAATCTTCACGGATTGACTTGGCAGCTTCCAGAGTCAGCCTGTCGGCAGGAGATAATGCATCTACACCTACAAGCCTTACTATTTCCTCAAGTTCGGCTTCTTCCTGCAAAAGCCTCATTGCGTCAGCTTTCAAGACACTCCAGTCTCTGGCGATATTCCGGTTCATCCACTCATCCAACATATCCGAATACAATGAATAGCTTAAAAGCCAATTTATCGCCGGAAAATGCCGCCTGTACGCAAGAGAGGCATCAAGACCCCAGAATACCTTGACAATTCTTAATGTTGCCTGCGTAACCGGTTCTGAAAGGTCACCGCCGGGAGGCGATACAGCGCCTATTGCAGATATCGAACCTTCTCTGCCATTTGTCCCAAGGCTTATAACTCTTCCAGCCCTCTCATAGAACTGAGCTATCCTGGAACCTAAATACGCAGGGTATCCTTCTTCACCGGGCATTTCCTCCAAACGCCCGGACATTTCTCTAAGAGCTTCTGCCCAGCGCGATGTGGAATCCGCCATAAGGGCGACATTGTATCCCATATCCCTGAAATATTCCGCAATAGTTATGCCGGTGTATATAGAAGCTTCACGCGCAGCAACAGGCATGTCCGACGTGTTGGCAATAAGCACGGTTCTCATCATGATCGATTCGCCTGTCCGTGGGTCTTTCAGTTCAGGAAACTCCATCAGAACATCTGTCATCTCATTCCCACGTTCACCGCATCCAATATATACAACAATATCAGCGTCAGCCCATTTTGCAAGCTGATGCTGCACCACGGTCTTTCCGCTTCCGAACGGTCCCGGCACTGCTGCCACACCACCTTTTGCCAACGGAAACAATGTATCAATAACCCTCTGCCCTGTAATCATGGGCGATTCAGGCGGAAGCTTTTCTTTATACGGCCTTCCAACTCTGACAGGCCATTTTTGCAGCATCTTTAAATCAACAATTTCCCCGTTGTCCTTTTTTACTCTTGCAACAGTATCTTCAATCGTGAATTCTCCCTCAAATACTTCTTCTACCGTCCCTTCAACGCCATATGGAACCATAATCCTGTGCTCCACGATAACTGTTTCCTGGACAGTTCCGATTATATCACCGGATACAACTCTGGCACCCTTTTCAACAGCCGGTTTAAACATCCATTTTTTGTTTCTGTCAATAGAAGCCACATCAATACCCCTTGTAATATTGCTTCCAACCATTTCTCTTATCTTTTCCAATGGTCTTTGAATTCCGTCATAAATTTTTCCAATCATTCCGGGTCCAAGTTCAACACTAAGAGGCGCACCCGTAGAATACACCGGCTCACCAGGCCCTAGTCCGGCGGTTTCCTCATACACCTGTATTGATGCCCTGTCTCCATGCATTTCTATTATTTCTCCGATGAGGCGATGTTCACTGACACGTACCACGTCAAACATATTCGCCTCTCTCATTCCTTCAGCAATGACAAGAGGGCCGGATACCTTAACGATCGTTCCCTGAACCAAATATCATCCCTTCTTTCGCAGTTTATTACACACAATAAGTGCAGGTTATAGGTTAGAGGTAATAGGTTAGAGGTATTACCTTACGGTAACGGGATAAAGGTTATAGGTCAGAGGTTAGGGGTTGTTGTAAGATTTGACTTCTATCTCCTATTTCTAACCTCCAACCTCTCACCTCTTACCTAATTGCCCTATTCCTTGAATAATATATCTGCTCCTACTGCACGTTCAACAGACTTCTTAATGCATTCCATACCTATTCCCAGGCTTCCCTGATTTCCCGGAATGGGAATTATTGCAGGAAACCTTTTGTCCTTGTATGAATCTATGCTTGAAATAATATCCTTTGCAATTTGCTCTGTAATATATATCACAGCATATTGTTCTTCTGCGAGCTTATGCAGAATTTCTTCGGCTTCCTGGGACCGGGTAACCGGAAATACCGACAGCCCGACTGCTTTAAAACCAAGGACACTATCCTTGTCTCCTATTACCCCAATCTTATACATAAGTCTCCCTCAGCCTTTCCTTAATTACCTCATTAGGTATGTTATTTATTTTTCCTACCATTACAATACGCGCGTTCTTTATTTCATTTTCCTTGGCTATAAGATAACCAATGAGCGGCTCAATACCAAAAGCCTTATATTTAGCCTTCTTGACCAAGGAAATCATATAGTTGTCGACAAGCTTTTCAAATCCGGTAAAGCTACCTGTGTTTTTAAAGCTTTCAATCCCTTCTTCGCATATCGCACCATAAGGCTTTTGTTTCAATTTCTTAATAAAGTCTTCGAGGGAATCGTTCATGCTTTCAAAAAACAGGCTGTTTTCAACAGTCCCTCCCGGAAGCAGCATTTTTTGTATTGCATCCCATGATTTTCCTACATTTCTCGTTCTTAAAAATATTTTTATGTTAGTGAGGTCAATCATGTTTTCTACAATATTTATTAAAAAGCTGTATTTTGATTCTTCCGCTTTTTCCTTCATCTGCCGGAAATTAGCCTTGTCCAGAATTACGTCAATAACCTGGGGATCACCGGTCCTGTTGAATAAATCCATACATTCTTCAATTGCCTCTTTCATTATTTCAGGTATCTCTTTAAAATTCCTGTCGCGTATCATAGCCTTAAGCTTATTGACTTCAATAGAGCCGGAATCCACAAGTATATCGCTGCTGTCCTGGCCAAGAAATTCGGCTTTTAAAACCGTCTTTATGTTATGGTAATCATTGCGCAGCAAAAACAGGTCAAACACCTCTGGTTCGGGTGCAATTTCCTTAAGAAGCTTAAAAACTTTTTTTTGCTCTTCTTTTAAAAGGTTTTCATAATGAAAAGGATTTGACGCATCGCCCACATTACTGCCATATCCCGCATCAACAAGAACCTTCAATGCTTCCTCCGGTGACTTGGCATCAAGCATCCTTTCAATTCCGCTCTTATCCAGGAGTTTTTTCTCAATGGCACGTATTCTTCCAACCGCATAAACATATTCAGTTTCGGCTGTCAATATACTTTCCCTCCTTTTGCCCCAAACCGCTGGCGTTAACTTTGGAACAGTATTTTTACCACTTCCGGCTCCAACTCGTCGCGCTTCATTCTCAATATCGCATCAAAGGAGTTGTTTATTTCAATATCTCCCATCTTCAAAATAAATCCGCCTTTAATATCCCTTGTTTCAGAAGATACATCGACATTACCGGCATAGCCCTTTTCCTTAAGGCGGTTTCTTATGTTATTTAAATAAGCTGCATTAAGCCTTTCCTTATCTCTGCCGGAAAGTATTATTTCACAGCTTTCTCCCTTGACAATACCGGCCATCATATCTGCCAGAATATCAAAATACTGATCTTCCGGTAGAGAATTTAACTTCTCTATTGCCATGTTAAAAGCACTTTCTATGATTTCCTGTTTAGCCTTCAGTCTCTCTTTTTTAGCATCAAGCTCAGCAGAAGCGATCATTCTTCTCTTTTTTTCGTCTGCGTTTATACGGGCTTTTTCTAAGGCGATTCTTTCCTTTTCTTCCGCTTTCTCTTTAGCAGCCCGTAGTATAGCCTCTGCTTCCTTCTCGGCCTTTTCCACATTGGCCTGTGCCTGCCGGCGGGCTTCATCCAGTATTCTCTCTATTAACTTTTCCGCTCCTGCCATTAAAAGACACTCCCTTGTTTATACTTTGATTCCAAAAATCATTAAAATTGAGCCCAAAAGTGCAAGCACAGCATATGTCTCAACCATTGCAGCGTATGTAATGGCCTTTGCAAGCTCCTGGGGCCTTTTTGCCACAATAGCGACACCTGCGGTTGCAGCTCTTCCCTGTGCTATTGCTGAGAAATAACCAACAATTGCTATAGGAAGGGCAGCTGCAAGCAACAATATACCCTGTTCACTTGTAAGTACCTTTGGTGTACCACCGACAATGCCTATTTTATTTAAAATAACGAATGCAGTAAGCAAACCATATATACCCTGCGTACCTGGCAGAGCCTGTAGCAGCAATGTTTGTCCAAACCTGTCAGGATCCTCTGTTACAACACCTGCGGCAGCTTCACCAACCATTCCTACCGCCTTTGCGGAACCCAAACCTGCAATAATAACAGCTAACGAGGCGCCAAGCAATGCCAAAAAGTTTCCGCTTATTAAAAACTCATACCATTTCATAAGTTATTCAGTCCTCCTGTCATCTAATTTAGTATATTTTGTTTTTATTTTAAAGGGCTCAAAAGCTTTACCTCCGCCCTCGTAAAACTTACCGAAAAACTCAACATACTGCAAACGGCTGGAATGGACATATGCTCCAAGAACATTTATAAGCATGTTAAACAAGCTGCCAATAACAAACGCTACGATAAACACTATTATGCCAAACGGTCCAAAACCGAATAATGTACCAATGGTGTTTATAACTGAGGCGACCACTCCTGTGGAAAGGCCTAATGCCAGAAGTCTGGAATATGATAATACATCACTGAAAAATCCAACGGAATTATAAAGGCTAAGTAACCCTTTGGTAAATTTCTTAAATATATTTTTCTCCGATCTTCCTTGTGTTATAACCAGCAGTACGGCGCCAATACCTGCCATGTATTTGCCTATACTTGCAAATGTCCCTCCGACAAGCAATAACATAAGCCCGATAAGGAATATGTACCAGAAACCTGTGTCAAATATCGCGTCAATAATCTTGCCTTCCCTTATTTGTTTGTATGCATTAAGCCCCATTCCGGTAAACAAATGGATTACTCCGAAAACAAATGACCATATCAGAAGCTTCATGGGGTCTTCAAGAGGATTGAACCATATAGGTTTTATCGCATATGCGCCGCCGGTCACTGCCGAAACGACGTCACCAAACCATCCGCCAAGCAGCGCGCCCCATATAAAGGTGGATATTCCACAGTAGAAGAGAAGTTTGATTAATTTGCCAATGGTACCTTCAAATTTGAATTTTCTTAAAATAATACTTGTTCCAATCACCATCAGCAAACCATATCCTGCATCACCAACCATAAGGCCGAAGAAGAAAAAGAAAAACGGAGCCATAAATGCGTTAGGATCAATTTCACTGGAATTGGGCAAGCTGAATAATTCCGTAACAAGCTCAAAAGGTTTGACAAACTTGTTATTTTTAAGCAAAATCGGATATTGCTCATTTTTAGCCGGCTCCCTGATTTCAACTATTGCGTCCCAATTCTTTAAAATGTGGTTTTTTACTTTTTCACTCTCATTAT
>DULF01000206.1 GCA_012840535.1 Clostridiaceae bacterium | reverse complement strand
TTTTTGGGGTAATTATAGTATATATGGCAGTTAACATGTCTTTTACGGTTTTCCTTTATACAGGATTTATCAGAAGTTTGTCAATTGAGCTAGAGGAAGCAGCTATTGTGGACGGCTGCTCAAGAATGGGCATTTTCTGGAGAATTATATTTCCGTTGGTTACTCCTATTACAGCTACCGTAGCCATCTTGAATTCACTGAATATATGGAATGACTTTTTGATACCCCTCCTTTTGATTTCATCCCCCTCAAAAAGGAATATTCCAAATGCGCTTTTTGCATTTCAGGGCCAGTACAACAACAAATGGGACATGGCATTTGCAGCGCTGATATTGTCAATAATACCCATAGTTATTTTTTACGTGTTGTTGCAGAAGAGAATCATCAAGGGCATAGCCCAGGGCTCGATAAAGGGGTAATGGTGAGCCGGGTTGTCGTAAAAATGAAGTGGAATTTAAACGGATTTCCCTAAAAAAACAAACCAAACTTATAAAAAAAGTCCCTTCAGGCTATTTTTGATAGAACTGTATAATTAAAGCAACATAGAGATCTCTATTACAATTAATTATGTCAGTGAAAGGGGAAAAAAAGATGAAAAGAAGGTATTTATTGAAATCAACCGCTTTAGTTGTAACTGTTGCCATGTTAATCATGGTATTTTTTACTGCCTGTGGGGACAAAAAAGATGACAGTACCACTACCGGTACTTTAGAAACAACCACACAAAGTACGGAACCTGCAAAACAGGATGAGACAACTGTTTCTGAAGCAAAAGGCCTGAAAGGTGACTTTGAAGTGCAAATTTTTGTAGGCGGCTACGGAGATGCCTGGTGGAAAGAAATGCTTGACGGCTTCCAGAAGGAGAATCCGGAACTGAATATAATCAGAAACATGGGACCGAAAGTAAACGAACAAATGAAAACAAGATGGCTGAGTGACAATCCTCCTGACTTTGTCTACTGTGACGGAGCAGAAGGCGTAAGCACTCCTTTTGCCTTGGATGGCAAGCTTATGGATTTAAAGGATTTCTTTGACAGCACAAAAGCCCCTGACGGAAAGTCTATCAGGGAACACATGATTCCCGGCGTTATAACGCAGATAAACGGGGGAGAATACTTTGCACCATATATATTCAGCGCCATGGCATTATTCTATGATGAAAAACTTCTCAAAGACAACGGAATAGCTGAGCCCCAGGATTTTGAAGAATTTCTGGAAGTGGGAGAAAAACTGAAAGAAAAAGGCATAGCCTTGTTAAACTATCCGGGTATATATCCGGTGTACCTGTATCAGGGTTTTGTTGAACCGGCACTTGTGGCAGAAGGAGGACTGAAGCTCCTTGAAGATGTAATGACCGGAAAAGCTGGTGTTTATACAAGCCAGCCATTCAAGAACGTTATTAGCAAAGTTGCAACTTTAGCTGAAAAAGGGTATATCCAGAAAGGTATATCCAGAAGTTCGCTGACACCACCTACAATAAGTGATTGCAAAATCATTAGGACGATAACTGAATAAATTGTCAGGATACTGATTTTATCAACCCTTCGGGTATTGTAAGTATCCACCTTGTTCATATATATGCTCCTCCTATGCAAGCGAGAAATGGGTGATAAGCGCAGATGTAGATTTGCATAGCTTAATAATTCGACATAATTTTATAAAATCCTTTATCATTCGAAAATTATTGTGATAATAGAATTTTGAAATGCAAAAGGAGCTAATTCTGCTTTCATTCATACTCAACTACTACCTCTATATCTTGGTCATAGTTGCCGAAACCTCTTCCAAAAATGTTCAGCCCGCCGGGATTGCGTGTGTCCGGAGGTACGGCAAGCTTAAATGACATATCTTTTCCTGGCTTCAGTTGAAGCTGATCCAGAGTAACATTTGAGAGAGGAATTCCATCCAACATACATCCTGAATTTGTTACGCGGATGGTTTTAAGAAAGCCATACTGGGAGTTATTCTTCCACCAGCCGGGGGTATATGTTCCAGGGGTTTCGCCAAAGTCTCCAGGGCACACCCAGACTCCAAGCAGGATGTCATTTAAATAAAAATGTATGTCGGACGGCCAGTCTTCATTGTATTTGGGGAATTCCGAACATAATTCAACAGAAATTTCAATTGCGTGGATTGGCTGCGGCAAGAAAACGTAACTTGGTATCCGGTATTCTATCCAGCCAGTTCTGAACCACAGCAATGCAGCATTAACATGTGCCGGGTCGCTGAAATACCTTGGGTCATCCAACATCCCGATAAGGGCTTCTGTTGATGCAAGGCCGCATGAAGGCGTAACCTCGTAATTGACATACTGCCCGATGGGTATGGATACGGAACGGTATTGCTTGCTTTTTTTGTTCTTCTCAAATACGAGGGTTATCTCGTCTTCTACAAGGGAGCAAACTTTCTGGAGTCCTCTTTTGCCCGGGGTGTTTTTACAGCGAATCAGGCCTGCTTCTTCAAGCGTAAGAATATGCCTTGTGGTTATGGCAGAAGAGATGCCAAGTTTTCGGGCGAGTTCTCCAATATTTTTTGGGCTTTCACCCAGCAGCTCCAAAATTCGGATTCTTGTACTGGAAGAAAGTGCCTCAAAGAGCTTCATGTTTTTTGTGTTTACTTCGACCTTCATTGACCCGGAATTGCTCCTTTGCTAAAGTTTTATTTATTATATAACTAAAAAGTTAACAAGTCAATTATTTTGATTTGCGCGCATTGCAGTCGTTGACAGAGAATGTATAAGATAATTATAATAATACTATATTTAAAGTTAACTAATTAATGTAATTGTTAAATATAAAAAACAGGGGGTATCAGAATGAGTGCAACAATACCGCGTCCGGAGTTTCCCAGGCCGGATTTTGAAAGGCAGGAATGGTTGAACCTTAATGGGGAATGGGATTTTGAATTTGATGACGAAAACATAGGTGAAAAAGATGGATGGTATAAAAATAGGGAAATCAGTTTTTCCAGGAAGATAACCGTGCCATTCTGCTATCAGAG
>DULF01000205.1 GCA_012840535.1 Clostridiaceae bacterium | reverse complement strand
TATACTAACTTCCTTACTTAGCTTTTCAGCCGTTTCCTGTGTTGTTTCTGGTTGTTGATTTTCCTCCTTGCTTGTAGTCTCCTGTACGGTTGTAGTGGGTTCAGCATCGCTTTCCTTAGTCCGGGTGCAACTTGCCAAAAGTGAAAAAATCAGCGTTGACACAATCAATAAGGCTATGTATTTTTTCATTTTTCAGATTACCTCCCCTTAAATATTTTTTAAAGCGCGCTTTTATACCCATTATACACTTACATAATGTTGCAATAAATGGAAAAATTGAAAACCTGAAGGTGTATTTATTTTTAAAAAATTACATTAAAACATGCAATATGAACATATTTAAAGAAAATATGGAGTATAACGATATGTAAGGCTTCGTTATACTCCGTGATAGCTTATGCACGTTAAAAGAAATTAAACCTATTTCACTTAAATGTTTTTAAGCACCTATACTTTCTGTAACTACCACTCCACTGCCATTTGGTTCGGAGCATTAAGATCCCCTACCGGAAGTGTTGTAAGCGCTACAACGCTCTTAGGATTGACATATAAACTCCCAATCCCATTGTTTAGCACAACAGGATTGCCTTCCGTTATGCCGTTAGGAACGGGACCCGTTACATATACATTGTTAAGAGTTGTGAGTTTATTCGGCAAACTGCTTAAGTCAATACCAAGGTTATATCCTGATGTTGAAAAGTTTGAAATCAGTATGGTGGTTTGATTGTTGTCCGGAGCACGCAGAACAGCACATACGACATTGCCTGTTCCTGTAACGTCTTCATTTACATTCATAACCTTCCACCCGGCTCTTACATAACGGCCGAGTACAGAACGCGTCCAATACTTTGGGCCATATGCTTTAAACACATAATTGGGATCACTTGCAGTTAAAGCGCCAAAACATCTCCATGTATCGCCATATATTGCAAACTCCCACTCAAGAAAGCCTTTTACTCCGGCATTCATATAACGTATGACCATATGTGCGCAGGAGATGGAGCCGTTATAAACATTAGCATCATTGTCTACAGGGCCTGACTTATTGCCAAAGTTTCCATACTCTCCTACAATAACCGGCTTCCCTCCATAATTTGCATTTATATTATTAACCAAGGAAGACCAGTTACCAACAGCATTTCCACACCATGAACCATAGTCATGATTAGATATCTGGTCCCAATATACACCATATGAAGGCATCAGGTTATTAATAAATCTTGGATCAGGTGTTGTTGTATCAGGACCTATAATTTTAATATAGCTTAAAACTAAAGCATCTAGCTTTGCCCTTACTGGTTCATACAGAGCCAGGAATCCTGAAGGAAGAGAAGTACCGTATCCGGATAGTGCATTCGGCTCATTCCATATTGACAATCCATAAATATTATCATATCCCTTTGTAACTCTTAAATGATAAACAAACGCAGCCATAGCCTCCGCAAATTCTTCATTGGAACTCGGAAGCGTATTCGATCCTCCCGGAAACAGCCAACTGGCTGTTGATCCCCAATTAGCCAGAAATACCTTTATTCCCCTTTATTTTAATTCATCTAAAATCCGGTAGTGTCTTTGCATATATTCTGAATTTGGAGTAAAACCACTCCAATTAATGCTGTTCGGATTACTATTGTCGTTTACAGGTTCGAACTCGTCAATACGAAATCCATGCCTTACAAAATCTGTACCGGTCCAGGCCAGAAGATCAAAATAGTTATCCCAATCTGATTCAGTATATGTATGATCTCCATAATCCGGCCTCTGAAAGTCTTCAATCCCAAAAGTCTCAGGCCAGCTGTGATTCATGCTCATTATACTGTTCCATCCGAACCCCTCCGTCAGGATGCTTTTTGTTTCTGGTTGTGCAATAATAGTATCTTGGGGTGCAGGTGTACTTGAATAATACTTAAAGTTCACAGGTACATAGCATCTACCTGTACCTCCCACAGGTATCCAGGCACTGCCTGAATAATATATGCCAGAGTTTATGGTTGCAACACTTGTTGTTGTTAACTGAGGCAGTCCGGTTTCAGTTATACCATACCACTGATCTCCCCCGTTTGTTTCAAATGAAACTATATAATAGGCAGTATTTGAAGAAAGCACAACCGGATTGTCAAGACTTGCATACTTATATCCTAATGAATCGGCAGTTCCGGAGCCCATATTCACTGATACGCTGGCAACATCCGTGCCATCGCTGGCCTTTACTATCTTAAGAGTATGTACACCGTTGTTTCCCGCAACATAATATCTTCCCAGGTGTGTGACAGTTATGGGTAAACTCCCTACAGTTATTTTCATTCCAACATAATTGCTGAAATTATTTCTTATTTCGCTTCCAACGTTTACTGCCGTTGCAAATGAATTTTCTTCCGCACTTACACTCTGAAAATCAGACTGAAAAAGTGCAAGAAATAATGTAATCAGCAATAAAAAGGCAAACAGTTTCCTCTTCCAATAAGAAACTTTTTTCATATACAATTCCCCTTTCTTATTAGACTTGTTTTTAATTCAATATAGGTATTCAGGTTTAGCAAAAGATGCTCTTATACTTTGAATATATGCACTTATAATTAAGATAGGATGTAAAATAATAAAATATCTAAATGTATTTTCTTAAAATTAATAAAATAGCCAAATGTATTTTTTTAAATTCAAAATACTGTAAAATTAAACTTATGCTTCCAATTCTTGAACATCAACAATCGCATGTCTGAACTGCCCAAGATATTTTCCATCCCAGCTTATTCTGAATGGTATTATATATTTATTGCGTGCAGCGTTCTCCGGTACTTTAAAACGAAATGCCAACCTGCCGTCGGGATTTGTATAACTTGTGTCTGTGGTTCCCGAAGTAACTGGCGGTACGATAATTTCCTTAATATCGCATTCATTTTCCAAATTCCATCCTTCAGGCGCTACCGGTTGAACAAACGCCCTGACAGGAACGTTTTCGTGATTGGTAAAATGAACTTCTATAATAATATGGCTGCCGGTAGTTGCTGCCTGTTCATACGGGAATGTGCGTGCCCACCATTCATCCGTACCAAAATTCGGGTTATTCCATGGCAGGACTTTTTTCAGTATATCAATACGTTCCATTAATTTCTGTTCAATGTAGTCCAAATGCATATCAGTGAATTTAAACATCAATTGCTGATGTTGGTTTATTATGTAGTCCGGTTTACATCTGCGCAGAATGCTCACGCATTTCAAAAAGCCCCTGTCATCACCTATGAAATTGCGGTTTCCGCAACAATAGTCATCTATTCCGTCAGGTGAGAATGAGTCACCTGCAAAGAATAATTTCATACCATGCCCTTCTGCCAAAAGACCGCCGTGGTAAAATGTCTGGCCGGGAAAATGGAAAGCCGTAAGCTTAAATTCATTCCAGTTCCACGAAAAACCATCAGGAACAGGTTCTGCTTCAGGCACTGCAACCGGTGAGATACATGGCAGAAAATAATTCGCCGGATTCTTAATAATCTCCGCCACCAGGTCAATTGCCAGTACCGGGCATGCAAAGGCGGAAACCAGCTCCCTTATGGCGTCAACATGATCGTCATGGTAGTGGGTAACCCAGCATCCATCTACAGATTTGACAGTTCCATCAGCCACAAGGCTTTTCAAAATATCCACTACCTGGGTTTGCCCGCAATCCACCAGCAGGGCTGCTCCGCAATCCGACAGAATAATGAAGCTGGTAAAACAGATTTCTTTTATGAAATATGGAAGTTTTGCGCTTTCCGCTTTTTTCATTTTTTCAAAACCGGTTTTATTCCCAGAGAAATAATCAGGAAAATAAAAATTAATACTGGATATGGAACGGTAATTTTCAAGCAATTCATTCATCTGTTCAATACATTTGGTTATTGCATCTGAAGGATTGTAAACAATTTCTCCGTGTGAAGGCACCAGCACATCCGCATTAAGCTTCTGAAGTTTCATAAGGCTGAGAACAAGCTTTTTCATGTTGCCAATAAACCCGTGATAATCAGTGGTGCCAAAACCTTTCTGGAGTGAATATAAATCAAGTACCTGCCCATTTCCATAAACAGCATCCCCCGAAAAACATATTGTTTTACCTCCGTCTTTGAATACATATGAGACGCTGCCGTCTGTTGCGCCAGGCGTATCATAAACTTTAATACAAAACCCTTCCCATTCAATTGCGTCTCCTTCACCTGCAGTATCAGAAACCGGCAAAGATTTCGGCAAAACCAGCATGCCAGGCTGATGATGGTATATATGCCAACGGCTTTTTTCGTCTTCCCAGTATGTTTCCACAGAATCGAACAAGTGCCTTTCTTCTCTTGGAACAGTGAGCCTTGTGCCCTTTCCGGCAAATTGGTACGCCCCGGCTGACAGTGTCCTTCTGTGCTGCGTAAAAAGGATTCTTTCTACATGATCCACCCCCAGCTTTTTCAGGTCCTCTTCATCTAATATGTCACAACAGTCAAAAAGGAGCGCTTTGCGATTCTTAACAAGAATGCCGGTATTTATGCCTTCGGTTAATACAAAGCAATGATGTGTAAGCTTCACAATTTCCTTCTTAAAATAGCCTTCCACTAATCCACCCTCTTCAGTGCCTGATAATTAGCATTATATGGGATAATCCCTGCCCATCTTTGCGGATACTTAACCTGGAACATAACATATGCCTATCCCTCAAGAATTCTTGCCGCTTCGTCAAATCCGGATTTTCCTATTTTAAAGACCGGTTTTCCGCAATCCTTAAGAACCAGCTTGCTCATGGAAATCTGTGCAAAAGTAACGGCATCCACTTTACCCGCTAATTCAGCCAGTGCTTCATTTACCATTTCATCATGTTTTTTGACATCCCCTGATACCAGTTTGTCATAAGCTCCTTCTGCCACTTTTGTAATTATTTCAATCTTCTTGCCTGCAAGCTTTGCATGTTCCTGCATCAATGGCACAATTGCAAGCGGGCTCGTTGGTAGAGTTCCTAATATCCCAATCTTCTCCCCGGAATCAACCGCCATTTTTACCATAGGCTCAATTATGCTGAATACAGGTACTTTGGCAAACCGTCTGGCATATATTGCAGCTTCGCTTACCGATGTGCAGGTAATCATCACTGCACAGGCACCTGCTCTTTCCGCGCTTAAAACATAATTCAAAATCCTTGCCGCAACATCGTTCGGCATATGTCCGCAATTCAGGGTATCCACCAGCAAGCTGTCGTCACATATGTTAAATACTTCAATTTCAGGATACTGTTCCATGAATGGCTTTGCAAAAGGATTGAATATCATCTCCATAAACTGGTTTACAGTGTTTATCAAAAACAATCTTTTTTTCATAAAAAAGCCCCCCCTTTTTATTTAAGCAGTTCTTTGGCTGTTTTTATTATATATTCGCTGTCCATTTCATACTTTTTAAGTAGCTTTTTGTAATCGCCTGATTCCGCAAAAGTATCTTTAAGGCCAATCCTTTTAAGTTTTCCATGGCCCATTTCAGCAATAACCTCCGCTACTGCGCTTCCAAGGCCGTTAAAATAATTGTGGTCCTCAACAGTTATCGCCCTTCCTGTTTTGAGTATGCTCGAGGCAATAATACCGCTATCAAGCGGTTTTAAAGTGTGAATATCAATCAGTTCAGCTTCGATCCCTTCCATGCTGAGTTTTTCAGCAGCTTCAATGCCCTGATGAAGCATATCCCCTATGGTTATTATTGTTATATCCCTGCCTTCCCTGACCAGCTTGCCTTTTCCTATCTCAAAATCATCATCTTCGTTATACACTATTGGAACAGGATCCCGTGTAAACCGCAGATAGACCGGTCCGTAATAATTTACTGCTTTTTTTATAAGTTTCTTGGTTGACACATAATCGGCACCCATTATCACTGCCATATTGGGCAGAGTCCTCATTATTCCCATATCCTCTATCGCCTGGTGGGTAACGCCGTCATTCCCCGGGGTTACGCCGCCATGGCTGCATGCTATTTTTACATTAAGCCCCGGATAGCAAATTGTTGTACGGATCTGCTCGCACATTCTCATGCTTCCGAAAACAGCGTATGTACTTATAAAGGGTATTTTACCCATTGTGGCCAGTCCTGCTGCCATTCCCGCCGCATTCTGTTCCGCAATTCCCACGTTAATATGGCGGTCGGGAAAGCACTCTGCAAACTTTGTTGTTTTCATGGATTTTGAAATATCACAGTCTATAACATAGATGTCTTTATTTTCTCTCCCGATTTCTACTATTGCATCTCCAAACGCGTCACGGGTTGCAACACATTTCAAACGCAACACTCCCTTTCCAGCTCTTCAATTGCAGCCCTGTATTGTTCTGTATCAGGGGCGGTTCCATGCCAGCTGCAGACATTCTCCATAAAAGAAACACCCTTGCCTTTAACAGTTTTGGCCAGAATGCAGACAGGTTTCCCCTTAATAGTCTTCATCAGCGCAAAGGCATCCAGTATTTCAGGTATACTGTGCCCGTCAATTTTAATAACTTCCCATCCGAAAGCTTCCCACTTTTTATCCAGGGGCTCCATAGGCATGATCTCAGAACAGAAGCCATCGTTTTGAAGCCCATTGTTGTCAACTATTGCCGTAAGGTTGTCAAGCTTGTACTTTGCCGCAGACATGGCTGCCTCCCACACCTGTCCTTCATTGTTCTCACCATCTCCCAGCAGCACAAATATCCTGCTGTCCAGCTCATCTGCCTTAGCCCCCAACGCCATTCCCACTCCAACCGAAAGTCCCTGTCCCAAAGACCCTGTGGTAATATCAAGCCCGGGAACCTTGTTCATGTCGGGATGCCCCTGCAGAATTGATTCAAATTTCCTGAGCGTATCAAGGATTTCCACGTCAAAATAGCCTCTCATAGCTAAAGCGGCATATAATACGGGGCATGCATGGCCTTTTGAAAGGATTACCCTGTCACGGGCATGCCACTTGGGATTCTGTGGATCAATCCTTAATTCATCAAAATATAAAACCGCAATAATATCCGCAAGTGATAGTGAACCTCCGGGATGGCCGGACTGGGAATTATAAATCATCGTAACAACTTTACGCCTTATTTCGTTGGCTTTTATTTTCAAATAGCTTATCCTGTCACTCATAGCTAACCTCACACTCTGAATTAATTCTGAGTTATCTGTTTAACGAGTCCAAAGAATTCAATTTTTCTCTTCGTATTAAGTCCCCAGTTGACAGGAGGACATTGATATCCATCCATGTAATTATTCTTGCCCGGATCAAAATAACCCCAGGAAGCACCGCTTTTTATTGCCCTTATCATATTGTTGTCAGGTTTGTCGAAATCGAAATGATCATCTTCATTGAAAAGAATAGGCTGTCCCCTGTAGTGGGCATTTTTGCGTATTGTTTTAACCATTTCTTCAATCCGTTCAGGCCTTTCAACACCATTTCCATGAACAAGGATAAAATCTGAAACGCTAATTACATTATCGCTGGGTATCTTGCCTCCGGAAAAGCTGGTAGAGACAAGCAGACGTTTATTGCCTGTTCTTCTTGATTTGATGCGCAATATCAGTTCATGAACC
>DULF01000204.1 GCA_012840535.1 Clostridiaceae bacterium | reverse complement strand
ATGAATCCTGCTTATGGTTTTTTCATTGGGAATAACGCCGTCAACTTTCCCTGCATATTTACCAATAAGGAATTCAGGCTTGTTTATAACAAACCTTATTTCATCTTTGGTGTTTGTTGAAACCAGTTCAATGCTTTTTGAGCCACTTGCACCTGTATTTTCACCGGATTTTTTTCTGGAAAACAGGTTGCTTAATATCCCTTTTTTCTTTTGTCCAAAAGTTTTGTCCGGGTAATCCCCCTTTAACGGTTGAGGTGGTGTTACAGGAGGTTCTCCATCAGTGTCCGTCTCATCAGATCCTTTTGGCTTAATTTCCTTGTTTAAACTGCATTCCTCACCCTTGGGACTATCAATTATCTTTAACACTTCTGAGGTTTTAAGGCCGGGAAATGATTTCGCCGCCATTAAAACAACCTGCTTCAGGTTTTCATAAAACAACTGTGTATTTTGATGTATTGAAACAGTGCTGATAGGCAGACATACCAGATATACGCTTAAATCTTCGGTGTCGACAAATATCCTGTCAATGGTTGTTTCAATATTCTCGCACCGTAGAAACCCATTCTCTTCAACATGCCTTGCTATATCATATATTCTCGAAACCACAAACAGGAAATTCTGTTGACTGATTTGAGAGAGCAGTGTGCCAAGGGGCTTGTATTTCGAAATCCCATATACCAGTTTGATTTTTCCGTTCTGGTATAATTTCCCGCACTTTAAAAGCCCATACTTCTCCTGGTTTTGCAGCACTTTATACCCTACTTCATAAAATATTTTCTCGTCTTCTAAAATGTAACTGATTGAGCTTTCACTTGTATTTGTCTTCACAATACTTTCAAAGCTCAAGTCGCTCACACTGCATCCCCCTAAACAGCTAATTCCAATAAATCAATAAGTAAATGTACAAACTGTAACCGTACCCCTGTTAATGCTCATCTCATAAGTTTTTGCTTCCCCGTCAATAACAACCCTGACCTGAAAAGGTATATCTCCCGAAGTACGTTTTGTGAAAACATTCACTTTAACAATATATTCGCCCCGTGGTGGTTCACTCCAATAAATATTCTCTATAGGATATGAAACAAATGTATGGACCTGCCTGTCTACATCCAGTTGTCCTCCCGAATATGAAAATTGGTTTCCGTAATAAACAGTGTCTCCAAGCGGCGAAGTAACATGCAGATCCAAATCATCCGTGGTATTCCACAAAAGCGACACGGTAACAGGTCCTGTCCTTGCTCCTGCATTTGCAATAATTATATCTATTTCGGTTATTTTCTTCGCATTGAAACTGTCAATGGCTTCTGTCAGCTTTGCTTTCGCCTCATCTATTTCATTCTGTCTGGCTATGAGATTTTCATATGTTTCAATAGCCAAATCTATTTCTTCCTGAAGTTTTGCTTTCGCCCCTTCTCTATATTCACCAAGCCCTGTGCCCTCTACCGCGGTGTCTAATAATTGTTTTGCCCTGTCAATTTCATCTTTCAATGCAATCCTGTCGGTAGGCACAATAATTTTTCGTTTGAAATTTTCTAATGCAGCACTTAAATCATAATATACCCTCTCTGCATCATCGCAGGTGATTATTTCCTGTTGCATTAATTCATTTGCCTTTTCAATAAACGGAGTAAATTCTTCTTTGGCACCTTCTATACAGTTGCCGGGTTCGGTGCCTACTTCGGTATTTTCTATAAGCTGCTGTGATTCATTAAGAACATTTTCCAGTTTTATTCCCAGTTCATGGTCAATTATGAAGCTAAAGGTGCCTATTTCCGTTGTTTTACCTTTAGGATTATAGCCAATAACATTTATATCCGTACTCTCTTCAATCTTTATCGGCTTTTTATACCGGTTGGATTTCCTGTTTGGAGCGCTTCCGTCCAATGTATAATAGTACGCATGGCCAATCCTCACTTCATCCGATTCAAATTTCACACTGACAGGTTTTATATACGCCCCCGGCTCAGGGTAAACAATTGGCAATTGCGGGGGTTCATCTGCGGATTCCAGCAGCCTGCGTATACTGCTTGAAATACTTCCCCTCCCTACAAAATCCACATATCTCATTAACATCTCATAAGCACTGTCAGGATCAATATCTTTTAATATATTAATAATCTGTTTAAGCAGATTTTCATTTTCAATATCTATTTCCTGTGCTTCTTTAAGCAACTCAACCGCCTTGTCAATATCATTTTTCCCTATATAGCCCATTGCGGCTCCGACTCTTGCCTGAGTGCTTTTTTTCTCAATCTTTATCGCTTTTGTAAATTCCAGTATGGCTTCCTCGTACTTTCCTTCCTGCAGATACTTAACGCCGAGTTTCAAAAAGTTTTCATAAAATTTCGGCTTTGCCACCATGCTGTATACGCTGAAACCGGATGTTGCCATTATAATGGAACTAATAAGAAGTGTCATTATTACTTTTGCCATGCTGGTATTTTTAATGCTGAGAGACCCCAATTCAAATCACCTTCCCCATATTTTGTAAAAACTAAAGCTACGTTTCTTCCCCGTTACTTTGACTGTTTTTCTTATACACAAACAACAAGATAATACAGTCTATTGCAATTATTACAACTGCAATAGGCACAATGTAGATTACAGGGTTCAGAACGGCAGCCTCAATCCCCAGCACAAAAATTAAAGAAATTATAAACAGCGTGATAAAAATAACTTGTATTATTAACGAAACTAAATACTGCTTTGTCTCTGATAAGCCTTTCATTAATTAGCCCCCTAAACTGGAATTAAACTTTCCGCATATTTTTTTGTTTAAAATATTAATTTTTAAAGTAACTTATCAAACCGTTTACTATTCCCTGCACTATTTTATCCTGATACTCTTCCGTCTCAAGAAGCTTATCTTCATCAGGATTTGTCATGAATCCCATTTCGAGCAATACGACAGGGACCTTCGACCAATTGAATCCTGTTAAATCCGATCTTTTTATTACACCTCTTTTCTTTGCGCCTGTCTGCTTAATAACTTCGTCCAATATCAGTTTGCCTGCCCGCATAGATTTTTCAACAAGTTCTTCATCGTTTATATAATCATTTGCAGGCACAAGCATTGAAATCCCGTGAACGCTTTTATCCTGATTGCCGTCAGCATGTATCCTGATAAAAATATCAGCATTTAAGCCGTTGGCAAACTCAGCTCTGTCAATATTACTCATGTCACATCTTGCTTCAGTCCTTGTCATATGTACGTCGGCACCTAATTCTATCAGTCTTTGCTCAAGCTTTTTTGCAACCTTTAAATTTAATTGCTCTTCCGTCTGGTTGGCTCCTCTTGTTCCCGGAACAAAAGCAGGCTTGGTAATATCCGAACCTGGCGCTATCGGTTCCTGTTTTTTCAGGTCGGTTATTCCATGCCCTGCATCAATGCAGATTATGAAGTCTTCTAAAATACGTTCTTTATTGGAACCAGGTTTGCTTTGCCCTTCTTCCGAAGTTCCGGGTTTATACTCAAAAGAAGATTCGCCGTTTTGCTCACTTTGGTCTTCCCCTTCAATTTCATGTCCGTCTTCCCCGGTTTCTTTGACGCCTGTTTCATTTCTCACAGATTCAATTTCGTCTTTGGCTGTACTTTTTATCCCAGTATCTTCTTTTTCGTTACCAAAAGTTGAAGCTGCTTCATCCACAACATTTATATATTCGCTGCTAATTGAATTTTTCTCTTCCGGTTCCTTTTCCAGGCTTTTACATTCTGACTCACACGCAGTCAAAAAGAGGCCGGCTACTATAATGGGAACCAAAGCTTTGAATTTGCTTTTGATTTTCCCCATTAACACCATCCCATACGCTCTTCATATTCAAGTATTGTATTTACATTTTCCCTTTCGATTTCCGAAAGCATTGATTCATCGAAATTCTCGTTTGGAACATACCATGATTTCCCGGAAAAGTATGATTTGTAAGGTTCAGTTTGGAATATGTACCCATGCCTTGCATATATTTCGTTTCGAATAAGCGCTATTTCCTCTTTCGAAAGCGTATCCAGGAATTCTTCAGTTATGTACTCTCTGTCACTTGGGAAAAGGAAATCGCTTTCCTCCGGCTGTGTTTCCATAGTTACCGTTACTTCTTCTTCAACATGTTCCTCAACCTGTTCTTCAACCCGCTCTTCAACAGTTACACTTGCAGGCGCAGTGGTATCAGTGTTTTCTGCCTCTTCACTTTCACTTTCGCTTTCTTCATTCCCTTCGCTGTCCGTGCCTTCCTCAGCCGTTTCCTCTTCCGCATCCTGCTCAATAGTTGAAATATCAGGTATTTCAATATCTACAGGTTCCAAAGCCCTGTTGAGTGTATACCAAATTACTCCGGCACAAACGATTATAACTACAATTAATGTAATAATCAGGGGAGCAAGATTTTCTTTTTCCCTTTTTTCCCTCTGTTTTTTCTTGCCGGTTTCCTGTCCTGCATGCTGCAGATAGCCTTTATGTAAAGGTTGTGTTGTATGTACAGGTTGCATTATATGAACAGGTTGTGTTGGAGGTATTTTCATTGTCTGTGTCGCAGATATTTCAGATTTATGGTCCGGTTTATTTACCGGTGTGCCACATTCACTGCAAAACAGCGCGTCATCTTCCAATTCTGTTCCGCAGTTTCTGCAAATACTTTTGGAACTCTCAAGAGCTTCCGTCGCTTCGGCAATTTCCTGCTGAATTACAGGAGCTCCGCATTCTCCGCAAAACCGCGAACCATCGGCTAGTTTTTCCCCGCAATTATTACAAAACATTTAATTCCACCTCTATACGATTATATGATACTGGCCCCTCTTTATAACATAACAATGTTAAATATTTCTTTTAATTCCAACACTGTTCAAAATTATACATTTTTAGACTTTCTTAGTCAATATAATCCCCGATTAGAAATTTTCGAAATAAAAAAGGCGTTTCTCTCTAAGAAGAATACTTCATAACACGAGAAACGCCTCCTTCTATTTTTTTGGTGGGCCTTCAGGGACTCGAACCCCGGACCAACCGGTTATGAGCCGGTTGCTCTAACCAACTGAGCTAAAGGCCCTTATTGGCTCCTCAAGTAGGACTCGAACCTACGACCCTGCGGTTAACAGCCGCATGCTCTACCGACTGAGCTATTGAGGAACGAAACAAGCACAATCATTATTATACCCGGGCATTGGCTTAAGGTCAAGAGAAATTTTATTTCCTTTTACTGTTTTTTTTTGATTATCATTCAATTACTCTTTAAATCGTTAAAAACTTGTTTAGTGCTTAATTTCCTGCGTTCTGTCCTCTCACTTTTGTTCTCCATTCTCTTATTCTCTGTTCTCTGAGCGAAAAAGAGGTAGGTGATAATTTTACCTGCCTCTTTTTCGATTATTCCTACCTCTTACCCGATTATTCCAAGTAGTCCTTGAGTTTTTTGCTTCTGCTTGGATGCCTCAGTTTCCTCAACGCCTTTGCCTCAATCTGCCTTATTCTTTCTCTTGTAACATTAAATTCCTTACCTACTTCCTCAAGGGTTCTTGCACGCCCGTCATCGAGTCCGAACCTTAAACGTAAAACTTTTTCCTCCCTGGGAGTCAACGTATCCAATACATCAATCAATTGTTCTTTCAGCAATGTAAACGCCGCGGCTTCAGCAGGAGCCGGAGCATCATCATCAGGAATAAAGTCTCCAAGATGACTGTCTTCCTCTTCGCCTATAGGAGTCTCAAGTGAGACTGGCTCCTGGGATATCTTCATTATTTCCCTGACTTTTTCTACCGGCATATTCATTTCCTTTGCTATTTCTTCAGGGTGGGGTTCTCTGCCCAGCTCTTGCAGAAGTTGTCTTGATACCCTTATTAGTTTATTTATTGTTTCAACCATGTGAACAGGTATTCTGATTGTCCTGGCCTGATCCGCTATTGCCCTTGTTATAGCCTGCCTTATCCACCAAGTAGCATAGGTACTGAACTTGTAGCCTTTTCTATAGTCAAACTTCTCCACAGCTTTTATCAATCCAAGGTTTCCTTCCTGAATTAAATCAAGGAAAAGCATACCCCTTCCTACATATCTTTTTGCAATGCTTACAACCAGTCTCAAATTTGCTTCGGCAAGTCTCCTTTTCGCTTCAGTATCACCTTTCTCCATTCTTTTTGCAAGTTCAATTTCCTCATCAGCAGACAAAAGAGGCACTTTCCCTATTTCCTTCAAATACATTTTTACCGGATCATCTATACTGACGCCTTCAGGCACTGATAAATCAAGATCTTCCTCTGATATTTCCTCCAACTCAGTGTCTATATCGTCAATAACATCTATACCCATATTTTCCACAGTTTCATATATCTTTTCTATCTGCTCGGGTTCAAGCTCAATTTCTTCAAAAGCATCCATTATTTCTTTGTAGGTTAGCACACCTTTTGCTTTGCCTTTTTCTATAAGGTCTTTCAAAATCGATTTTTTCGATTCAGCAGCAGGCTTCATTCACCACCCCTCCTTCCCAAATTTTTTAACCACTTTTTTTCTCCTTTATAAGTGACGCTATTGACTTTAATTCCAAACCTAATTTCTCAACATCCCCTTCTGTTAAACTATCTTTTTGTTTCAAAAGTTCAAGTATTTCCATTTGCCTTTTTTTCAATTTGTATAATTCAATACTTCTAATTTTGCCCAGAATTGCTTTTTTATTATCATCACAAGGACATTCTTTATTGATAATTCTGGCAAAATCATTTGCAACCTTTTTATCAACTATATTTAACAACTCACCAGGTGCAATTCCTTTATTGTTTTCCAGCCTTTCCAAAACAACCCTGGCAAGTTTGCGATTTTCCGAATCCGTAAAAGTATCAACGGTTATTTTGTCCCTAACATATTTATAGACACTGTTATCAGTGCACAAAATTGCAATAATAAACCTTTCATCCTGTACCAGCTTATCATCTTCGTTTTCAACCAGCAGCTTAACCTTATTATCTTTATTATTCTCCTGATTTGCTGAGATTTTTCTAAAGTTTTCCTTTGGTTTTATTCTCCTGTACACTTCAGAGTATAGCGATTCAGGAGAAATATCATATTCCTCAGCAAGTTTCTTTATATATACCTCTATTTCAACATTATTATCAATTTTCGATAAAACATTAGCTATTTTATTAAGGAATTTAATTTTCCCCTCCGGGGTACCTGTATCAATTTGCTTTTTCAGTATCCTGATTTTGTATTCAATCAAAGATATTGAATTGTTGATAATTTTTCTAAAGGCTTCAGCTCCATTTTCCCTCACGTATTCATCGGGGTCTTTTCCGTCAGGTATAACCAGCACCCTTACATTGCACCCGATATCATTAAGAAGGTCAAGTCCTCTCATTGCTGCTGCTTGTCCTGCTGCATCCGAATCAAATGAAATAATTACCTCTTCGGCATACTTCTTCAGTAGCCGCCCCTGGCTCTCAGTCATTGCTGTACCAAGAGAAGCTACTGCATTTATTATGCCATTCTGGTGCAGAGATATAACATCCATATAACCTTCTACTATCAGCAGGCTTTTTTCACCGGAATTCTTGGCGAAATTAAGGGCGTATAGATTTTTCCCTTTATTATATAATACAGTTTCCGGCGAATTCAGGTATTTAGGAGTTGAAGAGTCAAGGACCCTTCCCCCGAAAGCAATAACATTTCCTCTTACATCAAATATAGGGAAAATGAGTCTATCCCTGAATCTGTCATAACACCCCCCTTTTTTGCCTGGAATCACCAGCCCGCTCTTAATTATGTGTTCTTTATTAAACCCTTTTGCCAAAAGATGTTTGTATAACTCATCCCATGCTTCATACGCATACCCTATGCCAAATCTTTTAACAGTTTGTTCTTTAATTTTTCTTTTCCTTAAATACTCTCTTGCCTTTTCACCCCTTGGCGAATTTAAAGCTTCAAAGAAAAATCTTGCTGCTTCCGTGTTTATTCTTGTAATTTCACGCTTTAAAAACGCTTTTTCCTTTTCTTCCCTGCTATCTCCTTCGGGAAGTTGAATCCCGGCCCTGTCAGCCAACATCTTTACTGCTTCAATGTACTCCAGGTTTTCTATATTCATTATAAAATGAATAACATTGCCGCCTCTGCCACAACCAAAACAATAAAAAATCTGTTTTGTAGGGACTACACTGAAAGATGGAGTCTTTTCCTTATGAAAGGGGCATAAACCGAAATAGTCCTTGCCCTTTCTCTCAAGTTTCACATACTCCATCACAACATCAACAATATCATTGCTTATCCTGATTTCCTCAATAATCTCATCCGGATAATAGTTACTCATTTATACTCCTTAAAGCAACTTCACCTCTGCTTAAAAATTATTCATTATCTATACTTGTTCGACACAATTATTAATAATTCCTTCTTTTTTTTCTATATAATCAATTACCAAAACTATCCGCTCAGTCAACTCATTTAAAATAAAAACTCATCTCTTATGATATGGAGATGAGAAAAATCTTAGTCATGAAATCAAAATTATATTCTACACACACTTTATTTTTTCCTTCAAAATTAAAAATTTTTTTAGTTATTTTTTTCTTTTAATTGCATTTTTGTGCTATTGCCGAAAAAGATATTAGATATTTCTTTGATGTTTTATACACCTATTATATCATCAAGAATATATGGGAGGCTTACCGGTGTTACGGTATTTTCCGCGAGAACTTTTAAAATGTTTTCTGTGGTCTGTCTCGAATGTGAATAGTTTCTTATTAATTTCCTTTCAACTTCATTATTTCCTATCTTTTTTACAATCTCAATGCCAAACACTTTATCCGTATAAGTCTGCAAGTCTCCCGGGCTTTCGCTTTCAACCAAGTAATACTCAAGTTGCATTGGATTTTTAAATTCCATTTCATTTTCATCAGGTATTAACTGTACAATTTTCTCTAAACTTTTACTCACCATGGCCCTACCCCCCTTATAAGACTTGAATTAATTATATATTATTGCCTGTATGTTTTACACAAAAATATTTCGCCAAAATCAGTATCAGCGTCTTTTATTTCGACTTTTTCGCCCAGGCTTGTTTTTGAATCTTCCATTTAATTGTCAAATGCGTTAACTATTTGTAAGAAAGTTTGGTAAACTTTTTGCATTGAAGAATGAATCGGCTTTATGTTAACATAAAATAGCGGTTTTATTTTTTTAAAGGGGGGTTACCAGAGGTTATGCAGTCAAATTTGGCAAAAAAAATAGAGAAAATGCTTTCAGCCTTTTCTAAAATAGACAAATTTCCCAAAGCTATAATCAAGCATGGCTCCCGGATATCCCTGTTGCTTTTGGCTGTTGGTACTTTTATGGTAGTTTATAATCATACTGCAATAAACTATGACCCGCACCTTGAATTTATAGCGCAGTGTTTGGTAAAAACCAGTTTTACAGTACTTGCTGAAGCAATAATCGGCGGTCTGGTAATGGATTTTGTTTTTAAGAAAGGCTAAAACACCTGAAAACAGCAGGTGTTTTTTTATTTATCATGATTTATAATGCCATGCGGCATTATTAATTGGAAGTCAAATTTAAAAGGGCGCGATAGTTCACGCCCTCATGTCATTACATATTATGCATTTCATGCTCCTGCACGCTTAGCCGATACGGTCTTTCTTGAACGAGCCTGCCTCCACATCATCCACAGAGGACTTGCAATAAATATTGACGAATAGCTTCCTGCTATCATACCTATAATCAGCGGGAATGTGAATTCTGTCAGAGACTGAATATTGTTTACGGCAGCAAAGATATAAACAACCAGGATGCTTATCAATGTTGTAAGCATAGTATTAATTGACCTCTTAAGTGTCTGCAGTATACTCTTGTTAACAAGTTCAGGCAAAGGAGTCTTTCTTAAAAGTCTAGAGTTCTCCCTGATCCTGTCATAAACAATTATTGTATCGTTTATTGAATACCCAAGTATGGTCAATATTGCAGCCACAAAAGCTTCATTAAGCGGAATCTTGAAAACAGCGTACACTGAAAGCATTACCGCTGCGTCATGCAGTAGAGCAAGTATTCCTATTACTGCGGCGGAGAGCGACATTACTTTAAATCTCCACCATACATATATAATAATTAAAACTACCGCGATCAATGCCGCAAGCAGGGCTCTTTGCATCATTTCCTTTCCAATGAAAGGCTGTACGCTCTGTATCTGGTTCTGAGCATCAGCTTTTACGCCGAAATCATTTCTCAATAAATTAAATACAGTCTCTATCTCATTATCGGTCAATGTCTCGCTGCTTGACACTTTAAGCATGAGCATGTTTATTTTTTTGCTTGTATCCCCGGGATTATACGTTTCCATCTTTTGTGCCGAGACACTCTTGTTCAAGGCACTGCTGACAGCGGCTCCTATCTTTTCGGGGTCGAAATTTTCATCATTCATTTCAACCTTTATCAAGGTTCCGCCCTGGAACTGGATGTCCAATTGGAAACCGTTTATTATAACGCCTGCAATTCCAATTAGTATTACAACTATGGATATTGCAAAGAAAATTTTCCTCTTTCCGACTATATCAATCATTTTGCCACCCCCTTAACTCCATACAACCAGGGCTTCTTTCCCGCGCCGGTAATCGCAATAGCATCCAGCATAGCTTTTGTTGCTGTAACTGCAGTTAGAAAACTGATTAAAACACCGGCACACAGGGTTACAGCAAAGCCCTTGATGGGTCCTGTTCCAAGTCTCCAAAGAATAACTCCTGTTATGAGTGTAGTAACGTTGGAGTCAAGTATTGCGGCAAAAGCTCTTTTAAATCCGACATCTATTGCGGCACCAATAGTCTTGCCGCTGGCAATCTCCTCTTTTATCCTTTCAAATATAATTACATTTGCATCAACACCCATACCTATTGACAGTATAATACCTGCAATTCCCGGAAGTGTTAATGAAATCCTAAACCATGTCAAAACCGCAAGCTGGGCTACAACCAGGCCGAACAGGGCAACACTTGCTATTAAGCCCGGCAGCCTGTAATTTAAAATCATGAACAGGGAAATTAATATAAATGCAACAATTCCCGCATTAATTGTAACCTTTAAAGCTCCTTCGCCAAGAATCGGCGTTATTGAGTTGAGGTCCTTTGATACAAGCTTGAAAGGAAGAGCTCCGGCTTCTATTGTTGCCGCTAGTTCTCCCGCTTCCTTTGCGTCCCTCTGTCCGGTAATTATCGCTTCCCCGTTTGTTATTTTATTCTGCACGGTTGGTGCTACTATCAATTCGTCATCCATAAATATGGCAATGGGCTTGTATATGAGCCTCTCTGTCGCTTCAGCAAATTTTTGGGCACCCTCTTCATTCAGCTTCAGAGTTACTACTATGGAACCTGAATCAGGGTCCGTTGCAACGCCGGCATCTACAACATGCTTACCTTCAATAACTATTTTTCCAGTCGGCAGGTAATTTTTACTGCCGTTCTCAAGATATCCGTCATATTTTTCTTCATCGACCTCCTGGAAAGTAAGCCGGGCAGTCTTACCTATTTCTTCTATCGCCTTCTGGGGGCTTAAGTCCTCTTCCCCTGGAGCATACGGAATTTCAACTATTACACGTCCGTTTTCAGGTTCGATTGATATATTCCTGTCAAAAATACCCTTATTATCAAGCCTTCTTTCTATAACCGTACGGGCTGCTTCCAATTGATCCGCGGTAGGCTTCTGGCCGTCAGGAAGGTCCGGATATAGGTTGGCATATACACCGCCTTTAATATCTATGCCTAAGCGCATATCATTAATATTACTGATTCCCAATGCAGGTAATCCACAAAATACCAGGTAGGTTAAAACTGCAATTACCACTATCACTGCAGAAAACCTGGCCCATTTGTATCGGTTCATCTGCAAAATTCCCCCTCTCCTTTTATCACATGAAGTTATTATATATCTATGGGACAACCTAAGTCAATATGGATTGCCGGTCTAATATTCTGCCATATTAAGGTTTTACAGGAGTTGTGAACCGTTTACAATTAACTGGAAAGTTAATCCCAGGAAATCTGCAGCTCTTCGGTTCATTGTCATCCTGTCAAGAAAAATTTCAAAATAATCAATTACCGGGCATATTTTGGTATCGATGATAAGCTCAAGAACCACCGTCTTATTCTCTTTATTGACACTTATAACCGACTTTTCAACTGCGTAATTTACCCTGTCGTGAATATCAAAAGTGGCAAAATCCGTGTTTTTTACCCTGCTTCGGTGCACATCGGACTTATCTGCCAGTATCAGTGCAGCAGATATGTTGCTTACCGCGGTACCTGTGTTTTCATCATGATGCCCTATTGCCAGCATTATTTCCGCTGCTTCTTCCACGTCCATACCCATTTTTGTCAATATGTTATAGGCAAGAACAGCGCCTAAATGGGCGTGATCAACCCTGTTGACCGCGTTGCCTATATCATGAAGGTATCCGGCAATCTTTGCAAGCTCTACGCTTCTCTCATCAAAGTCCATAGCTTTCAATATAGCCCCGGCGTTCTTTGAAACCAGTCCTACGTGCCTGAATGAATGCTCGGTATATCCCTGTACCTCCAGTTGCCTTTCCGCTGTCTTAAGGAAAGTAATTACCTCTTTGTTTTTTTTAACGTCATCCAAAGTAACCAGTTTCATGATTACCTCTCATATTCCCTTGAAATTTCAATGTATTCCTCGGTATTCTTCCGCATATTCTCAATTTCCTCGGGAGTAAGCTCCCTTTTTACTTTTGCAGGGCTTCCGATAACCAGGGATCCATCCGGTATTACCATCCTTGGAGGTACCAGCGCGCCGGCCCCTATAAGACAGTTTTTCCCTATTTTAACTTCATCAAGTATTATAGCTCCCATTCCTATAAGACTTCCGTCTCCGATTTCGCAACTGTGCAAAATAGCTCCGTGGCCTATGGTTACGCCTTTTCCTATAACAAGCTCAATCCCTTTTGTGCAGTGCAGCACGCAGCAATCCTGCACATTCGAGTCGCGGCCTATTTTAATTTTTTCCACATCTCCCCTGATTACCGCATTATGCCATATGCTTACGTTTTCTTCGATTTCCACGTTCCCGATTACCATGCTTCCAGGAGCAAGATAGCATGTCCCATCAATTTTTGGGGTAAAGCCCTTAAAGCTTTGTATCATTGTATCTCTCCTTCCCTGTCTGAATTAACCTGCTGCGCTTATTCCTGCTGCAATGCTTCAACTGTTTGCATTTATCCGGCAAGCTTTACGTATTTGCTTTTATCCAAAGCGCGCATTCGATACGTTTCCTTTCGAGAGCGCATCCGATTTTATAAGGCAAATTAATGTCCTTATTAAACTGATATGCGTTTGCCGCGCACCCACCGCTGCAGTAGAACTTTGCCCAGCAGTCCCGGCATTCTTTCTTAGTATAAACGTTTGATTTCTTAAACATTTCCTGTATTTCTCTATTTTCTATACCAGTATTAACATTTCCGATTTTAAAATCTTCCATACCGACAAATTGATGGCATGGGTAAAGATCTCCTTCAGGACTTACCGCAAGGTACTCATGCCCGCTTCCACAGCCTGTCAGCCTTTTTGCAACACATGGCCCCTGTTCAAGGTCAATCAAGAAATGAAAAAAATTAAAGCCTCTGTTCTCCTTTTTTCTTTTAACATACTCATATGCGAGCTTTTCATACTCTTTGCATATTTCAGGGACATCTTCTTCCCTTATTTCATAACCCGAGCCGTCCGCAGCGACAACAGGTTCAACCGATATCTGCTTAAAACCAAGGTCGGCTAGGTGGATTACATCCTTTGAAAAATCGCTATTCTCTCTGGTAAATGTACCTCTTACGTAGTAATTGTATTGATTCCGCGAATCGGCCATATCTTTTATCTTGGGCAGAATAGCATCGTAAGTGCCTGAACCGTCTACCCTGGTCCTCATTTTATCGTTTACTTCCCTGCGTCCGTCAATGCTCAGCACTATGTTGCCGATATGTTCGTTTATATACTTCTTACGCTCTTCATTTAACAAAAGAGCATTGGTTGTTAACGTAAACCTGAAGTTCTTGTTGTGCTTTTCTCCTTCCTTTGTCGCGTAGTCAATAATCTCCTTAACCACATTAAAATTCAGAAGAGGTTCCCCGCCGAAAAAGTCTATCTCAAGATTTCTCCTGGTTCCGGATTCCCTTATTAAAAAATCAATAGCCTTCTTCCCCGTTTCCGCCTTCATCAGCTTCCTTCCTGTACCAAAATCCCCGGTTGAAGCAAAACAATACCTGCACCTCATATTGCAGTCATGGGCTACATGGAGACACAAAGCTTTAACCTGTGACTCCCTGTCCCATAACGGCAGGTACTCCTCATATATATCCTCCGAAAAAAGAAGGCCCTCTTCCTTTAAAGCGCAAATCTCGCTAATTGCTTCATCAAGCTGAGCTTCACTGTATTTCCCGGACAGCCTTTGCTTTATTGAATTTTCTCCGTATTTTTCCCAGCAATCAAGCACCTCATACGCTACATCGTCAAAAACGTCGACAGCCCCGCTGTTCACATCAACAACTATATTGGTATCGTACATTCTGAATTTGTGTATCATTTTTTCCTCACTCTTCTATCTGTGATTTTCCTTTGCATTGCATTAAAAAAGTGAAAAGACAAATCTTTTCACCTTGCATATGTTTGTGATATACATTTACAATACATATAACGGATATTATTTTGTTTTTAATTCTTTTCACATTGCTGGTTAGCAACCGTACAAGAAGTCTTGCACGCCGACTGGCAGGAAGTCTGGCACTCGCCACAACCAATGCTGCCAAGGTCCTTTTTTAAGTTTGATCCGCTTATAGTTTTAATATGTTTCATTTATATGCCCTCCATGTTGTTTTATTGTCATATTATACCACAGTAGTACTGTCTTGAAAAGGATTATTGTAAAATTTATTACTTTATCCTTCTGTATTTTGTCCTCGAATAGCTTGAACTCCTGCGGTTAATCCCAAGTATGCCTCCAATGGCTCCTGTTAAGACGCCAATTATGGTCATTGTTATTACGTATCTGTTAATTGAATAATTTTCAAATACTATACTGCTTAACGCATAAAGTACCAGCATATAGACAAAGCCTACTATTGCACCGTTTAGCCAACCTTTGCTTCTAACATTCCTGGTAACGGATGAACCTGCCACAAGAATGCTTATTACTGTAGTAATAACAACCGCAGGCTGAATCAGCCTTTCGGGAAAATTTGTATATGAGAGAATAAGTGCAAAAATAATAAACATAGGTATTGTAATCAAATAAGAAATTATAACTCCTTTAAATATTCCCAGCAAATTTGCCCTCTCGTTAAGCGAGTTGACTATCCCCTGATTTGGCTGTTTTGCCATAATACTCCCCCCTGTATACAACTTACGGCAAAAATATACCGGACCCTACTATAATGTATTATGGCAAATTAAGACTTAGAACAAAAAACGTGGCCAAAACCTGGAAACTCCAAAAAAATAAAAAGCAGCATGATTAAATTTGCGTTTTAACCATTCTGCTCCCTTTTTTTGTTGATTTGTAAACAATAAAACCTTATGCTTCTATTGGTTTTTCAACTTCTTTTATAGCCCATTTTTTTAGGTTCATTTTAGTTTTCTCAACGCTTGTTTCAATTGTTACTTCATCGTCCTTAATATTTATTACCTTTCCGGTAATGCCGCCGATCGTAACAACCTTGTTGCCAACCTGCATTGAATCGAGCATCTGTTTCATTTTCTTTTCCCTTCTCTTTTGAGGCAGGAAAATCATCAAATACATCAGCACCGCGAAAAATAACAAATAACCTATAGTAATTCCTATTTCTCCCATACTAAACCTCCTTCATGTTTTAATTTTTGTACTGTTTTTATATACTTTTATATCCAAAAGAGCTGAAGAATTCTTTCCTGAAATCTCCAAGCTTATCATCTATTATAGCCTGTCTTACTTTTTTCATCAAGTCCAATAAAAATTTTAAATTGTGAAGCGTGCATAATCTAAGGCCAAGAATTTCCCTGGCTTTCAGCAGGTGTCTTATATATGCCCTTGTGAAATTCCTGCATGCATAACAATCACATTCAGGGTCAAGGCTTGAATAATCTCTTGCATATGCGGCATCCCTTACGATAATTCTACCCCTGCTTGTTAAAACAGTCCCGTTGCGGCCTATCCTCGTCGGAAGGACGCAATCAAACATATCTATGCCCCTTATAGCACCTTCTATGAGATAATCGGGACTTCCCACACCCATAAGATACCGCGGCCTGTCCTCAGGCAACAGAGGCACCGTACATTCAAGCATTTCATACATTTCCTCAGCCGGTTCTCCGACACTTAAACCTCCGACAGCATAGCCCGGAAAATCGAGTTCGAGCATTTCATAAGCGCTCCGTATCCTTAAATCCCTGTATGTGCTTCCCTGCACTATACCAAACAATGCCTGTTTTTCAGTATTTTTATGGGCTTCTTTGCACCTTCTTGCCCACCTTGTCGTCCTTTCAATAGACTTTTTAACATAGTCATAATCACAGGGATAAGGAACGCATTCATCAAAGGCCATGATAATGTCTGATCCAAGGCTATTCTGTATCTCTATTGCTTTCTCCGGAGTAAAAAAGTGCCTTGAACCGTCAATATGCGACTTAAACGTTACTCCTTCCTCTGTTATGTCTCTCAGGTCACTTAAGCTGAATACCTGAAATCCTCCGCTGTCTGTAAGTATTGGCCTGTCCCAGTTCATAAAGGAATGAAGGCCTCCGGCTTCCCTTATGATATCATGGCCGGGTCTCATATATAAATGATAAGTGTTGCTAAGAATTATTTCTGCGCCAATTTCTTTCAGCTCGTCAGGAGACATGCCCTTTACAGTCCCCTGAGTGCCCACAGGCATAAAGGCAGGCGTTTCAAAGCTTCCATGGGGGGTGTACACCCTTCCAAGCCTTGCTCCTGTTTGTTTGCATTTTTTTATTAGCTCGTATCTGATTGCTCCCATAAATATCTCCTTAAAAAGCTCGGTTTTTTGACAAGTATGCATTTCGCTTCATGCATACTTTGGCCTAAAAACAGCTTTTTATAATATCATCAATACTTGCCGGCGACCACTGTTCGCCCCTTCACCTAACCTCCAGCCTCCAACCACTGATTTCTTACCTAATTACCTCTTACCCCTTACCTCATATCTGCCGAAGGCTTACCTCTTACCTCTTACCTCTTACCTATTACCTCTTACCTCTTACCTATTTTATAAACATCGCGTCCCCGAAGCTGAAAAACCTATATTTATTTTCTACAGCCGTTTTATATGCATTCATTACATTATCATGTCCGGCAAATGCGCTAACCAGCATAATAAGTGTGGATTCGGGAAGGTGAAAATTTGTTATCAAAGCATCTACAGCTTTAAATTTGTATCCCGGATAGATAAAAATATCTGTCCATCCTTCCTGCGGTGCTACATAGCCGTTTTCATCGCTTACCGTTTCAAGCACCCTGCAGCTGGTGGTTCCGACAGCAATAACCCTTTTGCCGTTTTCACGCGCCTTGTTGATTTTATCGCAGGCATCCTGTCCAATAACGTAATATTCGGAATGCATTTTATGCTCCGTTATATTTTCAACTTTTACCGGCCTGAACGTACCAAGGCCGACATGCAAAGTTAAATACGCAATTTCTACCCCGTTTGAGGCCAATTTTTCAAGAAGTTCCCTTGTAAAATGCAAACCTGCCGTAGGAGCTGCTGCAGAACCTTTTTGCCTGGAATAAACAGTCTGATATCTTTCCGTATCATCAAGTTCCCTGGTAATATATGGCGGCAAGGGTATAATACCTACTTTATCAAGAATCTGCTCAAAAACTCCTTCGTATTCAAACCTTGCAATCCTGTTCCCCTCTTCTACGATGTCGACTATTTCAGCTTTAAGCTCGCCATTGCCAAATACAAACCTTGTGCCTTTTTTAGCACGTTTTCCGGGTTTAAGTATTACTTCCCACAAATCGCCTTCTATTTTTTTTATAAGTACAAATTCAATTTTCCCGCCGGTGTCCTCTCTCCTGCCATAAAGCCTTGCGGGAATAACACGTGTATCATTAAGAACAAGACAATCTCCCGTACCTATATAATCAACTATATCCTTAAAAATCCTGTGTTCAATTTTTCCGGTCTTTCTATCCAAAACCATAAGCCTGGACAGTTGCCTGTCCTTTAGCGGCTCCTGAGCTATAAGCTCTGGCGGCAGCTCATAAAAAAAGTCTTTTAATTTCATTTAATACACCATTTTCCAGATATTTTTATTGCGCAAAGTTTCCAGTTAGTAAAAAAGCTGCATCACGCATAATATAGCCTGAAAACAGCTTTTTATACCAAATCTTACATCAGTCTATAATACATGAATTTAATAAATTTTACAAGGGTGTTTATTCCACCTTTGTGCCTGGAAAATAATGTTGCAATATGCTGTCATATTTAAATCCGGCCAGGGCCATACCCTTGGCTCCTTCCTGGCTCATTCCCACAGCGTGTCCCCATCCTCTTCCTACAAATACATATTTCGTCGGTATGCTTGGCACAGTAATCTTTTTATTGCCGGCCCCAACCACAGTTATGCTTGAATTCTTCTGCGCTTTTATCTCTTTTATTCCATTGGCGGTAATTACTTTTTGTCCTGCCGGCTGTACCGTGGTAACCTTTAAGTCTTTCCCTATAACTTTTAAATCAGCATCAGTGCTTATTGTATACCATTGGCTTCTGATTCTGCTTAAATCGAACCTGCAACCTTCCCTCATAAGCACAAGCTCGCCTTTGCTGCCTTTTATTGCCAGTTCTACAACACGACCTGCCTCAGAAACCTTTTTTATTTCCATACCTAAAATATCTCCCAAATCCTTGCCCATTCCTGCAAAAAAATTTTTAAGCTCATCAGCTGTACAGATTGCTTCCCAGTTATAATAAGGGGACGTACCGGATTCATATTTATCTTCAACACTTTTGAGGTAGGGTATATCCGATCCCCACACATTTTTTACGTCTTCGGTTCTGCCGCCGCTGGATGCAAAATAAAAGACCTGGGCGGGATTTCCGTTGTATGTAACAACTTTCCCTTTTGTATCGTCAACAGCCTTATTTGTGTTCTTTGTCTCTCCAGCAGTTCCCCTGTATACCTGGCAGAGCGTTGTTGTGCATAAATCAAATCCAAGTTTTGAAAACTTGCCTATATTATTTATTGTATATGTTCTTGCGACAACAGCCTGTGCCTTTAGTGCTTCCATTGGCGAACCTGCGCCTATTTCATATGGAACTACGCCATATAAATACTCTTCAAGAGGAAGTATGTTAATAACAGTCATATCGCTGCCTTGGTTTCTTCTGACCTCTATTCTCCCTCTGTAAGTTGTGTTGTTGATACTAAAAATATATGGATCATTCTCCGGTTTTGGACGGATTTGAAGGTATCCTTCCGGGCTTCCGAATATCATTGCAACTTCATTTTTACTTGTAAGAACAACTATCCTGTCAGCTGAAGGCGAAACAACACTGTATGCCCCTTCTCCAAGCTTCTGCATGATGTTGCTTATATCCTGCTGCGCAGTATCCGGATCGGTATAAAATCCAGTCCATATTCTCCAAGTATCTGTATAAGCAGGATAAGCGTTGACGCCTTTTCCCCGGATTATGCTTAACTGTGCCAATAATGCGTTGTAATCATTGAAGCTTTCTCCAATTTGAACATGGTACGGTCCGATTTTTTCGCCATTTGGCAAAGTATTGGTGCCAGGATCATACTCTCTCAGAACATCACCGCTTTTGCAATAATATGTATCCTTTCTTACTGTAATATTGTTCGGGAAGTGTTCCTCATACAATACAATGAAATTTTTATCTTTAAAGTAACCTATTTGCAGGCCTTTTTGTGCATTTATGACAAAACTTGAAACTGCTGTATCCATATGCTTTGAAGCGTCTTTAAAGTACAGTCCTATCCTTACTTCTTCCGGAATTTTTACCGCGGCTTCCGTATGACTTTCAAATATGAAAAAAATTGCGATGAGTAAAAAAAATGCTGCTATTCCACTTTTCTTAAACTTCATGTTAACCTCCGTTTTATCATTAGTATTACAAGTATTATCTTTCGACATTTTCTATATTCTTCCCTTCAACAGGGTGAAAATTTAATATTTATGTAACAATTTGTAATATTTTTCAATAACATAGATTACTTAGAAAAACTTTTAAAGTATACATTTTGGCATGTGTCACAATATAGTACGATATAATAAGTATAGATAGAAATAAACCTTAAGGCTTGTTTTTGGTGTTTTTATTATTTGACATTGTGGAATATAAATGTTATTATGAAAAAAACAACTATTATAAAACTGAATATTGGGAAGAAATGATAGAGGCGCACTTTGCAATAGTATGTTCGCGGAAAAATATGGGTTTTTATGAAGCGAATTGAAAGGGTAAAGTGCCGAAGAATATATTTACCCATATAAATATATTCTGGTTGTATGGTGAATAACCATATGACTGTCATCAATTATTTGATGGAGCGCTATCAGTTTCTATTAATAAAAGTTAAATAACATTTGTTTAATAGACTGCTGGTACTCTCCGTATCAGCAGTTTTGTTATAGATGTAGTTTCATTATTCTATACCAAGAAAGGGTGTTTTGTATGAGAAAACCTATTTTTACAGGTTCCGGAGTCGCGCTTGTGACCCCTTTTACCGATGACGGAGTAGACTTTAACAAACTTGAAGAACTTATAGAATTCCAGATAAAAGAAGGAAGCGATTCCATAATTATCTGTGGTACAACCGGCGAAGCTTCAACAATGCCTGATGATGAACATAAAGAAGTTATAAAGTTCGCTGTAGAAAAAGTCAACAAAAGAGTACCGGTAATTGCAGGTACAGGCAGCAACGACACACGCCATGCCATTGAATTGAGCAAATACGCCGAGGACGTCGGGGCTGATGCAATTTTGAGCGTTACCCCCTATTACAACAAAACAACCCAGAGGGGGCTGTATGAACATTTTAAGGCTATAGCAAAAAGTATAAAAATACCCGTTATTCTCTATAATGTTCCTTCAAGAACTAATTTGAACATAAACCCTGAAACAATGAAAGCCTTATCAGAAATTGAAAATATTACTGCTGTAAAAGAATGCAACCTTTCACAGGTCGGTGATATTATAAATCTCTGCGGTGACGACTTTACCGTATATTCAGGAGAAGACGCAAACGTAGTGCCGTTGCTCGCTATGGGCGGTAAAGGCGTAATATCGGTTATGGCAAACATTATTCCAAGAGACACCCACGATATGGTTATAAAGTTTCTTGAGGGTGATATTGAGGGGAGCAGAAAAATTCAGCTTAAAACATTGAACCTGATAAAAGCGTTATTCATTGAGGTAAATCCAATACCGGTGAAAGCGGCAATGAATTTAATGAACATGAATGTAGGCAAATGCCGTATGCCTCTTGTCGATATGAGCGAGAAAAACCTTGAAATACTTAAAAATGCTATGAAGGAGTACGGTTTAATATAATTACTAAAGAACAGGATGTGTTTCTGATGATAAAAGTACTTCTAAGCGGTTGTAACGGAAGGATGGGCCAGACGATAACCCGTCTTTCCGTTAACAATAATGAACTAAAGATTGTTGCCGGGTTTGATATAAATGACTCGATAAAAAATGATTACCCTGTATTCACAAATATCGAGGATTGCAATATTGAGGCGGATGTAATAATTGATTTTTCAAATCCGAATGCATTTGAAAGCATTATTAAGTACGCGGTTTCAAGAAAAGTCCCTTTGGTTCTTGCTACAACAGGCTTAGCTCCGTCACAAAGGGCACTTTTAAATAAAGCTTCAGAGCAAATACCCGTATTTTTTGCCGCAAACATGTCATATGGGGTAAATTTACTGATTGACCTTGTAAAAAGGGCTTCTAAAGCACTTGAAGGAAGTTTTGACATTGAAATAATTGAAAAGCACCACAATCAAAAGCTTGATGCACCAAGCGGAACAGCGCTTGAAATAGCAAACGCCATTAATTCAGTCCTTGATCAAAAACAAGAATATATATACGACAGGCATTCAAGAAGAGAAAAAAGGAGTAAAAATGAAATAGGAATACATGCGGTACGCGGGGGTACAATAGTAGGTGAACATACAGTAATTTTTGCCGGAAATGATGAAATAATAGAAATAAAGCATACTGCCATGTCAAGGGAGATTTTTGCCTCAGGCGCATTAAGGGCTGCAAAATTTTTGTATGATAAGAAACCAGGACTTTATAACATGACGGACCTTATTGAAAGCAATACAATATAAATTTGGAGGTGTCTTTATGACCGGTAAGCCTGTTACCAGTATAAACGTTGCTTACAACGTAGCCCTGGTTACAGTTGATAACCTTCCAAACAAAGTGAAGCTTATTTCTGATATATTGAACGCAATTGCTGAACAGGATATAAATATAGACATGATTAACCAGACCCCACCGTACAGAGGGACTATAAACCTGTCTTTCACGCTGCCTTCAGACAAGTTGGTAAAGGCTATAAGTACCCTGAACAAATTTAAGAAAAGCATTCCAAATCTCCACATTGAAGTTGATGCCAACAGTACCAAGATTTCCGTTTACGGTGAAAGCATGCGGGACATTCCAGGTGTCGCAGCAAAGATTTTCACCCTTTTTGCAAATAATAATATTGATATAAAACTTGTTACAACTTCCGAAGTGGATATATCTTATCTCTTGTATGACAAAGACGTGGATAAAGCAATTGAAGCCATAAAGAATGAATTTGGAATTGAGTAGAATAAGAATAAATAAACGAAAATGAGAATAAAATATGGGGATGGTCATTCTGCTTGGCTCTTTAGCCAGACAGAAGGGCCGTCCCATTTTCTACCGGGATAATTATTCTATACTCTCTGATGCACTGCCTGATTCCTGTATATCTGGCTCTTGTTTATCTGAATCTTCTCTGCCTTGGCTGTTTTCACCTTCAACCTTGTCAATCATATACTTTTTCAAAATCGGGTACACATAGAAATTTGTAATTAAGCCCATGAGACTGAATGTCAAAAATAACATCAGCACAAAACCAATAAAGTAATTGATGAATGAAACAAATACAAGAGCAAAGCACAGGAACAATATTAACAGGTTAGGTATAAATTTTACTAACGCAAACAAGAATGCATTTTTATAAATTTGTCTGATAGTAAGCTTAAATGTTACAAGCATCGGATAAATATACAAATGCATCATTACAAAAATAATAAAGGCCAAAATCACAATGCCGCTTGCTATAGCAAAAAGGATATTCTCTCTCCCATATATCATATAAAAGTTTATGGTAATTCCTGCTAAAATCATAATTACAGCATCAATCAGCGATATTAAAAGGCTCTGCTTGAAATTACTCTTGGCAGTGTCCCTGAAATCCCACCAAATAAAAGCATGCTCTTCCCTTGCATAATTTCTGAGAAGATATGTTAAGCCTGCCTGTGCAGGTCCAATAGTAATCACAGGTATACACATGAAAAATGTCCCTAACATAAACCTCAATACAATGTCAAGAGTTATGTCCTCAAGCGGCTGCCGTATATAAAACATGGATATAAACAGCATTAGAGGTATTGCAGGAAGGTTAAATAATAAAAAGAGCAGATTTATTTTAATCAAGTTCCAAAATTTCCTGCCTAATATCTCAAAAAAAACTATAATTCGGGCTTTTGGAGGCGCATCCTTGGGAACACCCGGTCCCGGCTTTGTATAATCAAATAAACCAAAAAAGCCTGCCATTAATTAATTCTCCCCTTTAAATCAATTATTAACAATCACACTAATATGCATTACATTTATTTTACCAGCAGTTTACCGCGTATTCAATATATTTATCATTTGTTATATTTATCATTGTTGGTCCAACTTTTCAAAATTACTTAACGGATATGATACATGAGTTCCATAAACTGCCATCATGACGCTAAAGAATTTTTAAACATACCTATTGACACAGCATATTAATGTTAGTATAATTGTTAATGCTGGTCAAATCCAATACGCGGTCGTGGCGGAACTGGCAGACGCGCACGTTTGAGGGGCGTGTGGGAGACCGTATGGGTTCAAGTCCCATCGACCGCACCAAAAAAACTACTGAGTGTTCAGTAGTTTTTTTGCATGTACATATAATTTCCAGAGAGGATGTTTCCCGCTATGTTCTTCATCGGAATTTTCGGGATTGATCAAGCCCAGAAAACGATCGGCACATGCAATAACGTCATATGTCCAGCTTGTGGTGCGCTTACCAGGTTTGAAGTGTTAAAGGCTTATTCATACTTTCACATATTTTTTATCCCTACTTTCAGATGGAACACAAGGTATTATGTCAGACCTGTATGCTGTGGCAGTATTTATGAACTCGACCCTGTAATAGGCCAGCAGTATGACAGAGGCCAGAATCCTGAAATCAGAAATGAGCATATGCGCCCATTAAACCAGTATCCTCAGTTTAAGACCTGCTCAGCCTGTGGCGCCAGGGTCGAATCTGCCTATAGTTACTGCCCGTATTGCGGAAGAAAGCTGTAATTTAATTTTTATCTATTGAAACGCATCTGATTTTTCCCTATAATGATATTATGTAAAATTTACGTTTTGGAGGGTCAAAAATGGCTACTTGCAACAATACAATAAATTGTACTTGTACATATCCATGTTCCCGCCGCGGAAAATGCTGTGAGTGCGTAGCTTATCACCGCAGGAGCGGAGAAGTGCCCGGATGCTTTTTTTCCAAAGCCGGTGAAAAAACCTATGACAGGTCAATAGAAAATCTCTACAGGGATTATAAAAAGAATTGGTAATTAAAAAGAGCCTTCACGGCTCATTTTGATTTTGCAGGGTTATCCCTGTAGTATCCTCTCGGCATTCTTTTTTTGTCTTCCAACTCCTGGGTCTTTCCTTTATATTCGTTATAAGTCTTTTTCTGATTGTTTTTTCCCATATCATCACCACCTTCTTGCGAAACAGTTAGTTTATGCATTATTCAGGGACTTAAGAAAATCCAATTTGGTGTAATCGCGTTCAAGCCGTTCCCTAAGATACCTGCGCATTATTGTTCCTAATTCTCCAAGCACTTCCTGTGAAACATCGAAGCTGAAGAGTTCTTCCATTCTGGAATGAACAATGTGGTACATTGCTTTTGCAGTACCCGGCAAAATTCTGACGGCTGAGTTATCCTTCTCCCTGCAACCGGCTTCATCGCAAATAAACCCGCACTTTTTAAAACTGAACATCAGGTTTGCGGTATCTGTTTTGCCGCAGGATATGCATCCTTTTACAAACGGGGCATAACCTAAAATTGAAAGAAGCCTCAGCTCAAAAATTCTGGTTACCAGCTCCGGATTTCTATTTGTTTTTGTAAGCATATGAAGCGTATTCAAAAAAAGCTGCAATGTCCTTGACGCAGGCTGGTTTTCCTGAACAATATCGTTAATTATATCAACAATATGTGCGGAATAAGTCAACCTGACAATATCATTCCGTATTTCATAAAACGGCTCAATTACTTCACAACTGTTTATAGAATACATCTCTCTCCCTTTAAACAGTACAAAATCACTGTAACACAAAAACTGCGTTCCGGCCACCAGTTTGCTCCTTGGCCTTCTTGCTCCCCTCGCGCTTGCAGAAATTTTACCGTTACTCTTTGTAAAGATAGTAACTATTTTATCCGCTTCACCTATATTGACCTCTTTGATTATTATCCCCTTTGTCTTTAAAAAGCTCATCAGAAACTCCTTAAAATTACATTTGTGTGGCAATTAGTTTTTTTCCATAAAAGAAAACAGTCTTTCTGATTTTATGAAGAGCCCGTTGCAGCCTCCTCTTCGGCAATTTTTCTTTCTTTAAGAGCTCTGTCCTTCTCCTCAATCTCTTTGTAGAAAATATAAGAATCGATACTTCCGGTGCATTCAAATGCTTTCCATAAAAAATCCTTGAGCATGAACGAGTTCCCCCTTTTATCTTTTGTGAATTTAACCATCATATATATTTATGTTGAGCTAATTTTTATTTAATATACTAGGAAAATTAAAGGGGTATATATGCGTCAAGTAGTGGGTTCAAGGTCAAGGGACACTCCTTGTACAATTAATATTGTATTAAATCAGTGACCTAAGTCACTGTTCGACCTACTAAAATTTACAGTTAACATAAGATTTAAATTTTCATATTATCCTAAACATCAAGCACATTAT
>DULF01000203.1 GCA_012840535.1 Clostridiaceae bacterium | reverse complement strand
TCCATGTTAAAATCGGGGCCTGCATCCTTCGCATGCAATATACCCTGGCTGCCCCTCCCCATCCTTGGTTTGAGCAAGTCATACTTCATTTCCAGTGAAGTGGCGGGGGTTGGTATGCCGTTATCCTTAAAGAAATTATACGTTTTCCATTTGTCCGTACAAATTTCGATAACGCGCTGATCGGAAAGAACGACAGTGGTATTATACCTGTCTTTAAAATAGCCCTTCCTTGCGCTCCATTCCATAAGCCCTTCATCCACTGTCGGAAAAACCAGGTCAATTTTTTCACGCCGGATGATTTCCTCGATAAAACGGAAACACTCAGGGTCTTTATATTTGGGAACGATATATGGTTTAATGTTCTTGTAAAGCCCAAAGGATTTATTTGTGATATCTATGCCTACAAGCTCCCAGCCAGCCTCATTGTAATATCTCAATTGTGGTCCGAATACCATGCTTCCTATGCCTTCAACTAAAACTTTCATCTGCTACCCACCCATGAATCTTCATTTTATCTGCTTCTCATACCTGCTACTCCTGGCAAGCTCCATCAGCCAGCAGCTCTCCAACAGCCTTGTTGATCCGGTGGTTGGAGATATCCGTCCTGTTGTGCAATATACCGCAAACAGCGTCCATGTTGCTTGACGGGAAACTTGCCGGTTCACCGTCCTGCTTGATTTCGACAATCCGTGCACCGCCGAGGTATTCCTCAAAAAATGTGCTTATCCTGTTATAGTTAACAGAACATGTCTTTTCGGTCAGATTATATATATAATCAAAGCAGTGATATAAAGGCTCCTTTGGCAAAGGATTTACAGCCATACCGAGAATAAAGTCCAGATACAGCTCGATAAAATCAATACCGTAACAAAGCGGGCATATGTACGTCTCAAAATAGTCTCCCGCTATTCCAAAATCAATCTCCAGGATTTCGATTGCATTGCTTGTTTTTATCAGATCAATTTTCATGATGGCATCATCCAAGTGGAACGCGGAAACAATTTTCGTGACCATCCCGCTCGCCCACTCCGGATAATCATATACCGGCTGTAACCGCCCTGTAAGGAACGTTCCATCCAGATTTTCTTTGCGCATCAACCCCAAAAACTTTATGGCGGAGTTTTGTATTAATGCTGAAACACGGTATTCAGTGCCTGCTGCAAATTCCTGGATAATGACTTCATGATGGATTTTACCGTTTTGGACAAGATCCTGTATTCTTTCAGCGCTCACCTTGCTTATTCCCCTGCTTGAGCCACCGCATTTCGGCTTTATAATATACGTTTTTTCTCTGGGAAGCTGTTTGCCTGAAAGAAGTTCACTCAATGAAAGCTCCTGCAAAACACTTAACCCCTTCTTCCGGAGCTGGTCTCTGAGAAAGCTTTTGTCACTGCATAATGCCTCTGCTTGCCGCGGGATTTTATTCGGCAAATCAAAATAATGTGAAATCCTGTTTTGAGTTACCAGTGCATTCCCATAAGAAAAGCATCCCACACAGTCAAACCGGATCCCAAGACCCC
>DULF01000202.1 GCA_012840535.1 Clostridiaceae bacterium | reverse complement strand
TTGCGACATTGCAGCCAAAAACAACAGCTTCCGGATCGCCTTCCTGGGGTAATGTCCCCTGTGCCACCTTGAAATCAAAGGCCTCCAGCGTCCTTATATCTACCCCGACAAGTGACGCGTTCCCCACGTACTTCCCTGAAACGAATTTCGGGTATATCTCCATCACCGGGGTAACCGCTTCAACGCCCTCAATTTTTGAGAAAGAAAGAACAGTCTTATCATCCAGCGTGGATGTTATAGGCTGGATTATCTTGCCTGAGCCTCCTTCGGGCCAGTAATAGCGGTTAACGGTTATTATATTGAGGCTTCCCATTTGCTTTATCTGCCGTTCAAAACTCTCATTCATGCCTATTCCCAGGGAAAGCATTACCACAATTGACGCAGTTCCTACTATTACGCCCAGTATGGTTAAAAAAGTTCTTACTTTTCTTCTAAATAAGTTTCTGAATCCCATCCTGATAAGGTCAAGGCTATTCATCAAACGTCAATTCCTTCCTTATTTTGTTTCTTCTAAGGATAACAGTAATCACCACAATTGCTGCCACAACAACAACTCCTGCAACTCCCAATACAATCGGGTTTTCATAGAACTTTTTGCCGCCGCCCATTTCCTCCGGCATTTTATCAGTTGGCATTACATCCGTTGGCATGTCAAATGCCATTTCCACTGCGTTTATCGAAAACTCCTTGCGTATTTCACTAGGCTTTCCTGCAGCATCTTCAAAGGTAAAAACTATATAACCCTTAACTTCGCCTGCAGCGTTAGGCACGATTGTCGTGTCAAAGTAATCGGTCCTGCCCGGGTCAAAATTCCCTACAAAATACGGTGAACCCTGTACCTGGAAATCGCCTTCAGCCTTTACCATGAGGTTGTAAAGTGTAGATTTCCCCATGTTGTAAAATTCCGTAGATATGGACAAAGGCTGCCCCACATAAGCTTCAGGAGGCAGGAAAATATCGCCGGTCATAAGTCTCGGGCTCTGCAGCACCGGTATGCTTACCGTTTCCCTTGCAGTATACTGGTTACCTTTGCTGTCCTCATACTCAAAATTAATTGAAATGGGATAAGACTTTTGTGGTGCGTCAAACTTGGGACAAAGCATTATTTCTTTTTCCACTCTGCCCTTTGCCGGTATGCTTTCAATATAGAAGGTATTACCGCTGTTAACAGGGGTAAACGTGCCGTCGTCCGATGACACTGTAACCTTTATATTCTGCACGTCAGTTTGCTTACTCGTGTTCAATATGGAAAACTTCAGATTGAAATCATACCCTGCTGCTACATCCGAAGGTTCAAAGCTGTAATTGTCCACGATAATTTTGGGTACAGACTTGCTGCCTTCTTCTTCCTCATCATCATCCCCGCTGCTTTCATTATTCTCAATATAAACGCCTACGTACTGCACAATTGAGTTCTTGACCACATTATTGCCCTGGTTCTCATCATATTCCACGTTTATTCCGATAGGATAATTCTTTGTGGCAGTACCCTTCATAATTCCAAGAGTAAAACTTACGTTTTTCGTCTCTCCCTTATCAAGAGATTTAATAACAATTGTGCTTAATGATTTCGGGAATATCTCCCTGTCGGTGGAAAGGGTAACTTTAAGATTCTCAGCTTTTCCATCCCCGTTGTTTACGATGTCAAAGCTGACAATAAAAGTGTCTTCAGGACTTAATGTGCCTTCAGGATACTTTATATTTGTAATTCCTATGCCTGGTTTGCCCTCTGTGCTCTTTCCCACAGGCAGGAATACCTGGTTTACCTCGGTAAAGGAATTACCCTTCTTATCTTTATACTCCATCTTAACTTCAAGGATGTGATTTCCACCGGCAATGGAATTTGATGCAATTAAAGAGTACGCAACATATGTATCCTTTCCAGCGCCAATTGAAGATATGTACTTTACATCCGTTGATTTGTTGACTGTAAAACCATCGCTTCTTAAGCCTGTTAATGTGATTTTCACATCCTGTGCTTCAAGAGTCCCTATATTTTTAACCCGGAACTTTAAATCAACAGCATTGCCCGGAGATATTGTCTCAGGATTTATGCTTATGCTGCTTACAGTAAGCTTTGGAGGTGTGTTTTGGTTTGTAATTTTGATATATATATATTCTGAACTGGTATATGCATTTCCATACATATTTGCATAACTATAGTTTAATTTGAATGTATATATTCCTTCTTTAGCATAAGGGTCTATATCAAACTCAAATACAATATCTTTGGTTGTATTTCCGGATATACTGTCCACTGTTTTTGAAAGATTAAGCTGATTAAATATAAAAGGAAAATTAGTGCTATCCTGCGGTTCAATAGTAATTTTAACATTTTTTGCAGTATAACTACTGTTATTTTTAATTGATAAGGGCAGTGTTGCGCTGCTGCCTGCATTGTAAGCAGGCATTTCCCCTGTACTTACTACACTTAAGTGCGGATTTACGGATTCAGGATCGATAGGAATAGGAATTATTATTGGTTCATCTCCTGCTGCATAAGTGTCATTTGCGAATATTCCCCCTGTAACAATAAACACAAAAGTGCAAATTACTGTTAATACAACAATAGCTTTTAAACACCTTTTCATCGCTTCTCCCCCCTAAACTTTGTTGCAAACTTCAATGCTTTCTATATTCCCGTCAAGTATACGTATAATCTTATCCGCATACCTGGCAATTTCCATGTCATGGGTTACAATAATCAATGTCTGGCCGTTTTTCCGGGCCATTTTTGTTATTAACTCCATAACTTCCCTCGAAGTTTTGGAATCAAGGTTGCCTGTAGGCTCATCTGCAAAAACTATTTCCGGCTTTCCTACAAACGCCCTTGCAATACCCACCCTTTGCTGCTGGCCGCCACTCATCTGGGACGGCTTGTGTTTTAAATGAGTACCAAGCCCGACAGCTTCGAGCATTTCTTTTGCCCTTTTATCCCTTATGCTTTTCGGAATGCCCCTGAATGCCAATGGAAGGCTTACATTCTCCAATGCGGTAAGGGCAGGCAAAAGGTTGTACGACTGGAATACGAAACCCAGGTACTTCTGCCTGAACTTCGCTAGCTTTTTCTCATTCATTTTTTCTATGTATGCGTCTTTTATCCTTATCTGGCCTCTCGTCGGCTTCTCAAGGCCTGCCATTAGGTTTAGAAGTGTTGACTTTCCCGAGCCTGATGTGCCAAGCAGGCAGCAAAACTCGCCTTTCTCAACCTCAAAGCTTACACTGTCAAGGGCTACAACCTTTTCATTGCCAATCCTGTAAACCTTTCTCAAGTCCTTGATCTCAATAATCTTTTCCAAAAGACCTCACACCATGCCTTTCACAGTAAGATTCTGCGCCCGTTTTTCCCTTGATGGAATTCATTTTCCAATTATACCAATTATATTAATTTACCCTAAACATTTATGACGGCAAAAAAGGTTTAAAAGTTCCAGGATGCGTATTGCTGAAAAAAGACTTCGGTATAATTATGCCGAAGTTTTTTTTCCTTTACCATATTTATTTTCTTTAATGTGACTTTTCCTGGTTATTACTGCCCTACCGTAACCTTTATGGAATTCTGCCCATCGGAGGCAGTTCTTGTATAAAGGCCTGAGTAGTCTTTCAGCGCATCAAATGAAAGGGTATATTCAGTGTACAAGTCAAGGGAATCAAACTTGAGCACCAGCGTTTTTGGGTCAACGTAAACAAGGCTTACAGGCAGTTTGGATATTGTAACGCCTCCGTCAACGTATTGCAGTGTATAGTTGGATACAAGAATGTTTGGAATTTCCGCAGATATTTCCTTGCTGAACTCAACCTTTACAGAGTCTCTGGAAATAATGACCGCCCTGTTCATTACAGGCTTAACATTGCTATTGCTGCTTCCCGTAAATGTCGTTTCAAGATCGGCTGCAGGCGATTCGCCGAAACTGTCCCTCATTGCTTTCAAAACCGTTACCTTGTACTTGTGCCCTGAAGTCATTTGCCTGTCTGCGGGCAAATACAGCTTTACTACATACTGCCCGTTTGATTCGTCATAGTATACTTTTTCAGGCATTGCGTAATATGCCGTGTCCGTTACGCCTCTTATGGAATAATACACTTTATTCTCAGCCATGCTCAAGTCCAGAGGCTTGTTGAAACGTATGCAAACGGTTCCCTTGTCTTCCGTCCATACCTGGGTAAAATACAATAACGTATTGCTTGGATATGCGCCGCTGAACGCATATTCCATTTCTTCAAGGAAACTTGACTTGTATATATCCATTATATATTCAAACCTGACTGTGTACTGCTTGGTTTTATCAAGAGAATACATGAGATTCAGATATACCGTTCTGCCCTTCTTATCGCCTTCACCGCTCACAATTGCCTTGGTGACTGGTATCTCAAGGCCGTTTGGACCCTTAACCATATAATTTACAGCCTTTTGCGCAAAATTAGTATCAATTTCCCTGTTGAACTCAATACTGACTCTATTGCTTCCGACCGCCTTTACAGAAGTAACTTTAAACTCATCACCCGAGTCGTCCCTTCCTTCAAAGCTTATGCTGTCACCCTCTCCTTCATTGAGCTTAACGCCATAGGCGCTTGTAAGGTTACCGCTTATTTCAAGCCTGTATTCTGCGCCATTCGTAAAAGATTTTGATTTCAGGTATATAGAGACGCCGTTTTTCACGGAATTCAAAGTTGAAATTATCATGTCCTGGTTTCTGCCTGAAGCAAATACGCTTTCTCCTTCTAAAATATCATAGTACAGCGCAATTTTACTGTTTGCGTTAACAGGATGGGTAAAGTATACATTAACTACATTCCTGTTAATAGGCTCCACCTTGCTGATTCTAAAGAAATCTGACTGCAGATTGGGGTTCCTGTAACCTTTAAAGGCCGAAGCAAGAAATGACGTTACATTTCCTTTCTTGTCCCTGATATTGTAAAATTCAATTGTATAACTCCTGTCTGGTACCTGGTTTGAAGTCTGGATTATCAGCTGATTTTCTGTTAGTGATAATACGCTTGCTGTAAGGGATTTTGTGATGTCGTTTGTCTCGTAAATTTCAATATCCTCATCATCGGGCTTTTCTATTTCCTCATTGAAATAGACGGTAATCAGGTTTTGCCCAAATGGTGTTACTGATTCTATAAACGTCTCCATGCTGTCTTCCAAAAAACCAAGCTCTTCTGCTGTTTCCGGCGATACTATGCCTTCATTAATCAAGGTATCTATGACTCTTATATTTGTAACATTGTTTACAAGCGTGAGGGAGTTATATAAAATATTTACAACATCACCCCTGGTATATAGCCTGTTTTTAATATACCTTGCGTCATATGTTTCGATATCTATAAGGCCTATTTCGTAAGCTTTTTCATATACCGTATCCCATGTATAATCGATATTGTTTCTATATCCCAAAACCTCAAGCATAAGCTTCAGAAAAGCCTGCTCGTTTATTGTATCTTCCGGAGCGAATCTTCCGTCCTCAAATCCGCTTATTATATTGTTCTGCGAACAGTAACCGACATACGGGGCATACCATTGGCTGCTTATAACATCGGGGAATTTTGTCGTCGAATATCTTTCCTTGTTTGACAAAACATACTCTTCTTTTCCCATAATCCTCACAATGAAAGTTGCTGCCTGGCCTCTTTTAATTGGTTCAGAAAGTTTATAATCCCCATCCCCCATGCCTGTAAGAATCGAAAGCTTATTCAGTACCTCAGCTTTTTCATATGTAGTAAGATTTCCCTGCGCATAAGCAGGTAAAAAACAAGCAATAAAAAGACTCACTACAAGAACAATGGAAATAATAATCCTCTTCTTAAACATAACCCCTCTCCTTTTCTTTGGTAGTCAGATTAAAGTACTGCTGCAATCCGCAGACGTTAAACTTGTAAATTGACTGACTTCTTCCATTAATCTGCATCCTCTTTGCCTATAATCTATTACCTATAACACATTATCTTTATTATACCAGTTATATGGATAAATTTACAGATATTTGACGAGTAAAAAGAGGGAAATGTTCCGCATGGTTCCGGTAAATGAAACTATAACAAAATAAAAATACGAGACGGTGCAGGCACCTTCTCGCTAAAAACTCCTAAGAGTTTTTGTTCCTTAATAGTATTATATGCACAAACCATATAAATAGTCAATAACTTTTTTAACAAAATCATAATAAGATGTTAATAGTTGGTTTTTTTTAAAAAAATCCTTATTAGCAGTAAATCTGTTATCTATTAAAACTTTTAACTCATTCATAGTATTTCTCTTAATTGCTTCACTAGTAACTACGTTAATAAATACATATAAAGTAACAATAAAATCATGTACTACTGGATTTTTCATTTTACTCTGTCTGGCTTTTCTGGAAATGCCGTCAATTTTAGATAAAAAATTCATTACCCTCTTGTTTGGATCAATTTCTTTACTATAAGGTATTTTTAAACTATTTAACAAACAACCATTGTGTGCCGCTGCATTCCTTAAAAAACGTACAGACCATAAATGATTTTCCATAGAGCCCCTTGTTTTATACTTCTCATAATATATACTGTATAATTTCATAAAATCACCAAAATTTAGAACCTCAACTATATTCCAAATCGCGAAATCATCCCTATATTTTATTATTAAGTCAGAACATGTAGAATTTTGAGCTTTTTTATCAATATTTTCTTTAATGTATGGATATTTAGAGAATAATTCATTTATAATATTATACCCATCTTCATTAATATTTTGCGAAAAGTCTTTTAGTAACTGTGTTTTTAAGAAATGCTCTATATCTAGAGTAATTTTCATTATAATCCTTCTAAAATACATATCTAATGTTGACAATTCTTGAAGGTATGCAAACTCCAAATTGATATATTTTCCTGCATTTTCACCTTCTTTGTATTTCTCAAAGTTTTTTGCATACGATTTTATTTTAAAATAATAATTATTATTTGTTAAAAACTCCTTTGCCTCTTTCTCATTAACAATATTAAATTGTATATTTTTACTTTTCATGTGTTTTATCTGTTCATCTATCGTTAGTTTCCTTTTCCTCACATTATGCCCCCTGATATAAAACTTTTCTACCTTAAGAATATTATATCAGACTGTCCATTTAATGTTAAATAGCATCTATAATATTAATTACCTTTTTTACTTGGTTAGAAAAGCAGACTAGAAGAGCTGTCCCCGAAATTAACACGGTTTAGTTAAGCTTTTAATACTATTCCCCTACTTATACCTGTCAATCTTGATATTTGCCTTGTAGATAAGCCTTGTTCTTTTAACGCCTTTAAATACTTATCTCTTTGCCCTTTCTCTACCTCTTGAACTTCATTACAGCTATTTATTTGACATACCTCTTTAATAATTTTAATCGCATCTTCATCAGTCAATCGCCTGTTTTCACTTATATCTAAACAGTCATTCTTATCGATAACTTTGTGAAATTCCCTGAAACTTTCTATTGCACCTATTCTATCATTACTAAACATATCTAACGCAAAATCTATATCAACCATTACATTTCTACTTATGTATGAGAAGTAACTGCTCCATTTATAATGTTCAACATCATTCACTATCCCCGCTTTTACCGGGTTTTGATGTATATATCTTAATACAGTTAGAAAATATTTATCATCTTCTACTACTTCACTTTTATACCTATCCTGAAACAAATGGCCAAACCGATTGTATTTCCAATTGTACCAGTATACATAACTTGCTCCTATACGCCGCATTGCAATTCCCAACTCTTCTTTTTCCTCCTTGAGAAGCAGGTGGATATGGTTTTCCATCAAACAATAAGCGTATATTTTATAGCTACCTTTTTCCCGATATTCTCTTAATGTTTCCAGAAACCTTATCGAATCTTCATCTTCCTCAAAAATTATTTTCCTGTTAATTCCCCGCAATATAACATGATATATCCCGCTTTTACTTTTCCTTCTTGCAGCCCTTGGCATATAAAAAACCCTCTTGTATGTTATTTTTTGTAATTTATTATATCATACAAAGAGGGTTTTTTGTATATTGTCTTGGTATTTTGTTGTAATTTTTACATTAATGTTCAGGCCAGAAGAACCGTCCCCGTGGTTTATGCTTCATTTTACCAGAGCCCCACCCCAACTATTGACGTAGAGCCAAAAGGGGCAGCTTAAACTACCCCTTTTTGGAATACCTGCTATTATATTATTGCACCGTTATTACCTTGAACTGAATGGTCTTTCCATTAGCAACTGCAGTTATATTGAATTTGTCTCCAGCAGCCAATTGTGTTCCAGTCTTGAAATCATAAAGCGTTGTTATACCATTTGCAGCAACAAAATTTGTTACGATTACTTGATAAGTATCGTTTTGTTCTTCTACTCCATATTGGTCAGTAGCCTTAACTGCATTTTTTACTATTTCGTCAAGATCGCCAAATACCTTTCCCTGAGCTACAGAAATAACTCCGTCACTTACAT
>DULF01000201.1 GCA_012840535.1 Clostridiaceae bacterium | reverse complement strand
TGTGAAGCCGGATGATGTGCTTGATGTTTGGAAAAGAATAAAATTTGAAGTGTTATGTTAACTATGACTTTTAATGGGTCGAACAGTGGCTTTGGTCACTGATTTAATACAAAATAATTGTACAAGGGGGTAATAAATTTTGAGGAGTGTTGATATTGTAAGAGAATATTACAATCAGAATCCGCTAATTGAATGGAACTTCATAAGTCCGGGTAGTGTCTTGTCAAGTGGTATAAATTGATTCCTACTTTATCCCCCCCATTCATCTTATTTATGTAATAATGCCACCGGTGCAAATGTAAATTCCTTTATTGGCGTAAGTTTAGCCATAGACTCCAAGCTAAAATAGCGGCGCCCTACCTGCCATTCATCGTTTTGTTCCATAAGCATTGCACCTACAAGACGGATAACTGCCTCACGATTAGGAAATATGCATACAACATCTGTTCGCTGGCATATCACACGGTTAAGTCTCTCCAAAGGGTTTGTGGAGTGAATTTGTGCCCAATGCTCACGCGGAAAAGCCTATATGCTAAAATATCATCTTCTGCTTCTTCAAGGATTGTCATTGCCTTAGGAAATCGATTCCTGAGCTTATCCACCACATGCCTCAGCTGTTCTCTTGCCGATGCCTGGTCATTCTGGGCAAAAATTGTCCGGATTATTGAAGAAACCATTCCCTGATAATTCCTCGGTACCTGGCTTAATACATTCCTCATAAAATGAACCCGGCACCTTTGCCATGCACTTCCCGCTAAAATTTTCTTTACTGCTATATCACATCGTATGGAGTTTTTAAAAGATGCCGATCACATCGTAGAATTGAAAAACGGAAGGGTGTCAACATATACCAATTATGAGCAATATATTAATTTGTAAAGTGGACATGAATTCATTGGATAGCTGTACTTAAAAATTAGTTGACATTATCGCAAGAACTAAAGAAGGTGTTATTATAACTTCGGAAAATAGCATGTTTCCTACTTTAAAGGATGGATAATTTGAGCTCATATAGAATAAAAGATAGTTATTCCATAGGATAAAATTTAATATTTAACGACGAAGCTTTTGAGTGAATTTTGAAGGGCGATGAAAAGGAATAAGGAAAATCTTCTTCAGAGGTGGGGGCTTTCTCAACCTTTTGTAATGGGCCGTAAGAACTGGTTGTTCAATAAAACTCCGTGAGATGCCAGAGCCAGTTCGGTAGCGTATTCAATCATAGAAACTTCAAAGGAGAATAGGCTGAATCCATTTGAATACCTGGAGTTTTTGTTCGAAACTTTACCAAACACAACTACCGGTATAATCTACAACCTCTTGCATTGGAGCTCGGAAATACCGGATCGCTGCCGGATGGTTGTGAAAAATGAGCAGTTGAACAATTAAGCCTTTATAAGAGACTGACCCAAATTTTGTGTAAACCTCCACAATGTGGTGTAGCATACACACAACGTATAATTATGCAAAACGAACCATTGAAAACCAGTAGCAGAATGTAATATAATTGTGAATGTTATGGTCTGCGACAGGAAGGATAAATAGTCTTCTATGACAGTTATATCCTGACTTAGGGCAAACAAATACAACTATGCGAAACAGAAAACTGAAAGGAAGAGAAAAAAGAAATGTCTTTCACATGGATCATTACTGTACTTTGTATTATTTCGGCAACCTTTGCATATGTGGGTTGGAATTACATCAGGATTCGCAAAATGCCGGAGGGAACAGCTGATATGGTTGAAATGGCTGCAATCATCCGCTCCGGCGCGAATGCATTCATGAAAACCGAATATAAAACCATTGTTGTTGTTGTCGTATTGATTTCATTGGCTTTATCGCTTTTTGTAGAAAAAACCAGCGGTATTACTTTCCTTATGGGCGCTGCAATGAGCAGCTGTGCGTGCATACTTGGGATGAAAAGCGCTACATATGCTAACGTAAGGACGGCAAATAAGGCACGTGAAAGCATGTCCATAGGTGAAACTGTTAAGGTTGCGTTGTGCGGGGGCAGTATCTCCGGTTTGAGCGTACAGGCTTTTGGAATGCTCGGTCTGGTTGCAGTTTTGCTGATTTGGGGTGGAGTCAATCATCAAACGAACGGCGGCGGTCTGCTGATTCAACTCAAAGGAATCAACGCTTCTGTGATGCGCGTATCAACATACTCTCTCGGATGTTCTTTGGTAGCCATGTTCAACCGTGTCGCAGGCGGAAACTATACAAAAGCTGCGGACATTTCCGCTGATATTCTTGGAAAAATTCGGAACAATCTTCCTGAGGATGATAGCAGGATCCCGAATGTGATTGCCGACTTCATCGGTGACAATGTCAATGATATTGCCGGTAACTGTTCAGATCTTCTTGAGAGTTTTGTCGCCACGATGTCAGCTACAATTATGATCGCCGTAATCATGTTCCAGAAACACAGCATCGAGCAAATGTTCAATCCTACTGTCATTTTCCCGATCATCCTTGCGGGATCAGGTTTGTTGAGCTGCCTTGTCGGTATGCTGTATGCGAATGTGAAAAAGATGGGAAGCGATCCTTCTCACGAATTGAATCTGGCCACCTGGATCTCTGCGGGATTGACTGTTGTTCTCGGTCTGGGAGCATCCTGGCTTGTCTTCAGAAAGATAGATGCCGCCACATTCGAAACATATGGATGGAAAGCAAGTTGGTTGAGCCCGTGGATCTGTGCGGTGTTTGGACTCGCCAGTGGTGTTGCGATCGGATCCATTACTGAATATTATACATCTTCTGACTATAAACCTACCCGGAGTCTTGCTGAAATGGCACCCGAGGGCGATGCCTTTGTTATTACCAAAGGTGACGCGATCGGAAGCCGCAGCGTTTTGCTGCCGATTGTACTGATAGGCATCGCGCTTTTCATTAGTGGAAGAATTGGCGGTACATATGGCATTGCTGTTGCGTCTCTCGGTATGCTCGCTTTCGTTGGTACGACAGTTTCTATTGACGCATTCGGACCAATTGCCGATAATGCCGGCGGTCTGGCCGAAAGCTGCCACCTTCCCGAAAATGTTCGTGTGATCACGGACAAACTGGATGCAGTCGGTAATACTACCGCAGCCATCGGCAAGGGATTTGCAATTGGCAGTGCTGCTTTTGCAACGGTCAGCCTAATCGTTTCGTATGTTGGAAATTACACTTCAGCAAACTCGGAAATGATTCTGAATATTGCCAATTACGCTGTGGTTGCCGGTGCGGTAATCGGTGGTGCCCTGGTGGAATACTTCAGCGCGATTTTGGCGGACAATACAATTGAATCAGCACGTGCAATGGCTGATGAAGGTGACAGACTTCTGTCCGTTCCAGGTGTCATGGAAGGCAAAGTGCGCCCGGACTATAACCGAATGATCGAGATGGCGACGCAGGGAGCCCTTCGCAAAATGCTGTTCCCTTCCGTATTGGCAATGCTGATTCCTGCGATCTGTGGATTTATTTTTGGTGCTGATTTTGTTGGCGGCTTGTTAATTGGAGCTACGATCGTCGCCATCCCACGCGCCATCTTCATGGGGAATTCCGGTGGGGCGTTTGATAATGCGAAAAAGTACATCGAATCCGGAGCTCTGGATGGGTACGGTAAAGGAACGGCAGCGCATAAATCAGCGGTTACCGGTGATACTGTCGGCGATACGCGCAAGGATGTCGTCGGTGTTGCACTTGATATATTTATCAAGACAATGTCAACAGTCGCAAATACATTGGTCAACGTTTTCAGAAATTTCACACTTATCCGATAACATTTCGGCGCTGTTCTGTTTTCAAAGTCAAACAGAATCTCGCCCCATTTGCCGTCTCAGTCTGCCTGATGGCAGATTGAGGCGGCTGTTTCTTTGAGGGTTCTGAAAAGATTTTTGTGTATGGTAACCGGATACCCTATTTCCGGTAAGAAATTCAGCCTTTGAGAATAGTTTAACAATTTTGTTCTCTGGCAAGAATTATTGCCAGATTTATCAGGTTTTATGCCTAGCCTGAATAAAAACTTGCAATAATTTTATATAATGGGTGAAGTGCCCCTAGATACCCTGCGTTTTGTGAGGTCTTGCTCGTCCGGCAATGAGGACGAGCCCTTTAGGGCAGTGGGACAAATCCTACAGGTACTGCTCCAATCTTCCTTGAAAAATGATCATCAGTTGACTTAATACCTGATCCCAGTTCCGATAAAGCTGCGTCCATTTCTTCATCACATTCATAGAGGCCAGATACAGTATCTTCTCCAGTGAACTGTCACTAGGAAAGACCGATTTAGTCTTTGTTACCTTTCTAAATTGCCTGTGTAAGCCCCCTCTACGATGTTAGTTGTATAAATTATTTTTTATTATATCTTATGGAATTTTATAGAACGGACTTAATGCAATAAACCCCAAAAGTTAGACATATAATTATGCCCCCATTTTAAGCCTGTATTGTACCGGCGACAACTTAAGCCGGTTTTTAATTCTTCTATTGTTATAATAATCCATGTATTTCTCCAATACAATCTTTAAGTCGTTCAATATGGAAAACTTATTCTCATTCCCATAAAAACTTTGTTCTTTAATAAACTGAAGAAATTTTCATTACAGCATTATCCAAACAATTTCCTTTCCTTGACATACTTTGTATGATTCCTTTTTCCTCAATCGTTCTTGATAACGAACTTGTTGATACTGCCATCCTTGATCAGAGTGTAAGATCAGGTTTGTATTCTCTGGAATTTTGACGAACACCTTATCAAGCATTTCCATAGTATGCTTAAAATTCGGATTCCTTGAAATACTATAACTAACTATTTCTCCATTATATAAAATATATTATTTGTGATAGATATAGTTTTCCAGCAAGTATCCTAAATTCTGTTATATCAGTTGCCCATTTTTGGTTTGGAGAACTTGTTAAAGTCCCGGTTAATTATATTAGGAGCTATATGCCCAACTTCTCTTTTATATGATTTATACTTTTCTTATTTTTTATTGCACGCAAACCAAGTTCCCTCATCAAGCGTAATACCTTTTTATGATTTATTTGGATACCTCTATTCTTTAACTCGATGTAGATTCTACGATATCCATATTTTCTCTGATTTTCAGCATAAATACGCTTTATTTCTGCCCATATAGTTTCATATTTACTTGGCTGCTTCATGCGTTTTTGATAGTATTTGTACATACCTATACCGGATGAATATAAAAAATTTGAAGGCAATCCTAAAATCATCGAAATCATACCCCTGGGAGGAATGAGGTACAGGGTGAATATGATTGTCGAGTTGCCTAAAAAAGGATATAAGCCGGATAATGGAGTATATATGGCGGTAGACCTTGGCATCAAAAATCTTATAACATGCCATATAACAACAGGTAAAAGTTTTATTATATCCGGCGGACAGTTATTAAGTATCAACCGGTGTTTTGACAAAAAGACAGGATATTATCAGTCCATGGCATATGCCCAGCAATCTGCCATGGGGAACAAGTATCCAAAGGAAACGAAGCGTATTAAGCAATTATACATAAAGAGAAGAAGACAGGTAGAGCATCTGCTTCATGCTGCTGCAAAAAAGGTAATTGACTTTGCCATGGAAGAAAACGTATCAAGGATAATAATAGGAGATATTGAAAAAATACGAGAAGGAAAGGACATAGGCAGGGTCAACAATCAGAAGTTTCACAAATGGCCATTTAAAAGGATAAAACAAATGCTGATATACAAGGCGGAGGATAAAGGAATAAAAACAGAAATGCAGGAAGAAAGCTATACAAGTCAATGCAGTCCGTATTCAGCAACGATATCAGAGGAATTTGCGCAAAAGGGGAACCGAAAGCACAGAGGGCTATATGAAGCAGAAGGAAAAGCTTATAATGCAGATTGTGTAGGCGCATATAACATATTAAGAAAGTATCTGTGTGGGATTGGGAGACCTAGTCCAGCAATAGTGGGTTTGGACATCCCAATGATGTACAGATGAGATTCACAAAAGGGTTTCATCTGGAATCAGAAGCTCGTCATTTCAATGACGATGTAGTTCACTGCACTAAATCCTTTTAAACTAACTGAAGCGGAAATTATAGGCAGAAGACAGGCTCACAAAATTGCCCGTTTCCTTAAGAAATATTTTCCGGAGTTTAAAAACATTTATATTATTTCAACCGGTCCCCATATCGGAATTATAGAAAGCCGCAAGATCAACGGTATTTATAAGCTTACGGCGGAGGATCTTCTGGAAAACCGTATGTTTCCGGATGCTATTGCAATGGGAGGATATCCTATAGATATTCATTCTCCGGACGGTGAAACCATGGTACATCGTTATTTAAAATCCGGGAGCTGGTATTCAGTTCCTTATAGATGTACCATTACTAACGAAATAGACAATTTGCTTGTTACAGGTCGATGCATCAGCACTACGCATGAAGCCTGTGCTGCTGTAAGGGTAACTCCGATTGTTATGGCCGTCAGCCAGGGGGTTGGTACTGCTGCGACACTTGTAGCTGCTATGAACACTTCCGTACAAAAAGTTGATACGGATTTGCTAAGAAAACAACTTAAGGATGACGTGGTATTCCTTGAAGAGTATTCGCCTTCTGGCACATGATTACCTTATTTTATCTTTATTTTAACTATGTTTTAAATTAAAAAATATTTACTAAATAACAAATATATTAAAAGGAACCACAGCAAAAATATTAAATCGAACTTGGTCTAATAAAAAATTGTTCTAAATCATTAATAAAAAGACAATTATATTAATTTTACTAAATCAAGGCCAGTATTACAATTTATACGGAGGCGGCAAGATATCTCCTACCTTTACTACAGTTAGCTGATACCGACATCGAAAGATTTTCTTTTATACCTTGAGTGTTATGAAAATTAAGTAAATAAATAAGGAGGAAAAGCTATGAAAAATTATTTAAAAAAGCTATGTTTGTTTGTCGCAGCGTTTTTTGTATTTGTCACATTGTTTGCCGGTTGCAGTGGCACAAAAACACAGACTGACAGCTCCGGAGAGGTAAAAAAGTCTGATACTCAGGAGCAGAAGGAACAAGTTAAAGAAGTAGTCTACAAATTAGGTTATTTCTCCAATCAATACGATTCCACTTATCAAAAAGCAATTGAAGGCATTGAAAAAGCAGTGCCGGGAGTAAAAATGGAGTTGGTGTTCTATCCCACAGACAAGGATTACTGGGATAACCTTCCAGCTCATATTGCAGCCGGAACTGCGCCCGATTTGGCAGCTATGACAAATGAGAAGCATATGGACTTTATTTCAAACGGTCTAATTCTGCCAATAGATGAATCATTGGTAGATTTGTCCGCTCTTTATCCTAAAGCTGTTGATGCATGGAAATATGAGGGCAAACTGTATGGTATTCCGTTAACAGCACAGCCTGAAGCATTCATTATAAATATGGACATGTGGAAAGAAGCAGGCCTTACTGATCTTCCTGAAACTCTTGAAGATGTGAGGGAAGCTGCCAGAGTTCTGACAAAAGGAGATGTAAAGGGACTTTGCATAAATAACCATGAATTTCATCTGACCCAGTATGCATTGGCTTTCGGCGGCGGCTGGGGATACGGAGAAACAATTGATACACCGGAAAACGCACGTGCACTTCAATTCTTGATAGACATGTACAGAGAAGGGTTGGCGGTTACTCCTAAAGAGGTTGGTCTTGGCTGGGACGGAGAGGTATTTGCAAAAGGTTTATGTGCCATGACTACAGGAGGAACATGGTATGTAGCAACTCTGGCTGAAATGGCTCCGGACATGAATTATAAAATGATACCGTTACCCAAAGGAGATACCTACGGCAGTACATTGCATTCAATTGCGATTGTTGTTCTAAAAACAGCAAAAGATCCTGAAATAGCTTCAAAGATTGCCGCCTACCTGGTCAGAGACGAGGCTCAGGAAGTTGCAATGAAAGATGCCGGAGCACCCCCGAGCAGTGTCGTAATGAGTGAATCATATTTTGAAAACAATCCCACAGTTAAAGACCTGAAACCTGTTCTTGACTATGCACAGCCGTTCGCTTATCCCAAAGAAGGCCAGAAGTTCACGGAAGCTCTTATAAAGGAATTTGACGAAGCTATTTACACCAAAGACAGCACTAAGTCAGGAGCAGATATAGTAAAAAATGTTCAGGCGCTTTTCAAATAAGCCAAGAGCAAGCAGGTTTTAATAATTAACCGGGGAAGGTGTAATTACCTTCCCCTCCGCGAATTAAAGGGGGAATTTGTTTTTGGGACAGACTGTAAAAACTTTGGCAAGAAGCAGGCGTTCTGAAGAGATAACAGCTTATCTTTTTCTATTACCGGTAACTGTATTGTGGTTTGTTTGGTTTTTAATACCGACTGCATATTCAATGTTCATTAGCTTATATAAATATAGCTTTGTGGCGGTATCTCAAAATCATTTTGTAGGTTTGGACAACTACATCAGGGCATTAACGGATCCGGCTTTTTATAAGGCATTGAGAAATACATTGTTCTTGACGTTTGTTGCCGTACCTGCTCAGAGTTTAATTGCATTTGTACTTGCTATGGCTTTAAACTTGAAAATCAAATTCAGAGATATATTTCGTACTATTTATTATGTACCGTATGTTGTTTCAACCATTGCGGTTACAACAGTATTCATGTACCTTTTTGTAAAAGGCAGTCCACTAAACAAATTTTTAAGCTTATTAGGCTTTGATAATGTTACATGGTATGTTGATTTTAAATTAGCGTTGCCATTTATAACAATAGTGTATGTCTGGCAACAAATAGGTTTTTACATAGTTATATTTTTATCAGGATTGCAAACAGTTCCAAATGAGCTGTATGAGTCATCTGAAGTAGACGGAGCAAATCCGTTTCAGAAAACTATATATATTACTGTACCAATGCTTAAGCCGGTTATTTTTATGGTATTGGCATACGGTATGATCCACGCGTTACAGATATTTGATCAAGTGGCAGCTGTTGCCCAAAACCAGCCGCTTGGTTCTCCGGCAGGTGCAACAAGTACACTGGTATCATTTTTCTATGTTCAATCTTTTAAGAATTGGGAGATGGGTTACGGTAGTGCTATTGCTGTTATTATATTTTTAATAATATTCATATTTACAATGATTCAAAAAAAATTAATGGGCAGTGAAGAATGAGTAAGAAGGGGGGCGGGTAAGTTGAAGAAAAGATTGAGAGTATCAAGGGTATTACTTTATGTAGTGTTAACAGCAATTTCAATAATGTTTTTATTACCGTTTTTCTATGCATTATACACCTCTTTCTTACCCCTGCAATATGTAGACAGAATTGTTTCTTTTGACAAGTTTACAATAAACAATTACATAACATTATTTACCAAATTCAATGTAGGAAGATGGTATTGGAACACATTTATAATGACCCTTATTACTGTAGCTGGAAATGTTATTCTGGATACTATGGCAGGTTATGCACTTGCCAAATTCAGATTCCGGGGCAGAAATATTATATTTATTATAGTTCTGGCAAGTATGATGGTTCCTTTTCAGTTGATAATAACTCCGATGTATATAATGATTGCAAAAATAAACTGGCATAATACAATAGCTGGTCTTACAATACCGTTTCTATACAGCCCTATATACATTTTTATGTCAAGACAGTTTTTTATCACAATTCCTAGAGAGATTGAAGAAGCTGCAACTATTGACGGCCTGAGTAAGGCAAAAACGTTTTTTAAAATCATTTTACCGATATCAGGCAGTGTAATTGCTTCAATAATAATATTAAACTTTACTACAACATGGAATGCCTATCTTGTACCTTCAACATTTGTAACCGACAGAGATAAATTTGTTCTTGTTGTGGGATTGAGAACAGTTAATGACATGCATTTTGCCCGTCCTAATTTGGTTATGGCAGGCGTTGTTTTAACAACGTTGCCCGTATTATTACTGTTCTTACGTTTCCAGAAACACTTTGTTCAGGGAATTGCTACTACAGGTTTAAAGGTATAGAGGTATGACAGAGCGTCTTTTAATCGGAAAGATCGGGGGTGCATAAAGTGATGATTAAGAAAAATAATAAACGGAGTTATCTTTCTTTCCTCCTGATACTTGCCTTATTAGCTGCATTTATACCTGTTTCTGATGTATCTGCTTCTGAAGAACCTATACCTGAATTAATTAGTGAGGGTAAGCCTGCAAGTGCAAGTTATTCTATTGATCCGATTAATCACGGACCTGAAAAAATAAACGATGGGAATTTGTTTACCTACTGGGACGGAGTCAGAGGAAACAACGGCATTGGATGGGTACAAATAGATCTGTTGAGCAGTTATACGGTAACCAAGATTAATGTTGTAAACTATTTTGGCGATACGAGATATTACAAGTATTTCATAACTGTAAGCACAGATGGGGACAATTGGACCGAGGTTGCAAGAAAAGATGATGACAGTTTGTCTACTCAATCAGGTGTTGATTTTGATATTGGTAATATTATAACCAGATATGTAAGAGTAAATATGATACATAACTCTGTTGATTTATATAGTGTGCATGTAAATGAAGTGAGGGTTTATGGATATAAGGCGGATAAAGATGCGGTAGAAGAGGATTTAGCCATGCTGGAAATAGGATATGCCGAGGGTGACAGCGATAAATGCGTGACAGGTAATGTTAATTTGCCTGCAAAAGGTATATTTGGTTCGGATATTACATGGACGAGCAGCCATCCGCAAGTTATAAGCCCGACTGGTGTTGTAAATAGACAGAAAATTGAAGATGTTGTTGTTAAACTTACGGCTACAATAAGAAAAGGCAGCGAAGAACGGACAAAAGAATTTACATTGACTGTGAAAGGCATTATTCCAATTAGCCAGGGAAAGCCGATAACCGCTAGTTACACCGAACCCGGAAGCAATCCCGGATATGCCAATGACGGGAATAAAGATACATATTGGGGTGGAATCTTAGGCAGTGAAACGGGAACCGCGTGGTTGCAGGTTGATCTTGAGGGTTTGTACAAAATAACTGAGGTTAATGTAAGAAACTTTGTTGACGGTACAAGATATTACAATTATTATGTGAGTGCAAGCGCTGACGGCGAGACATGGACTGAAATAGGGGCAAATAACGGTACGGAACCGGCCAAGGATGAAGGTGATACCTTCTATACGGATATTATAGCCAGATACGTCAGAGTGACCATTACCAAGAACTCTGTTGATCCCTATAGCGTACATGTAAGCGAATTCAGGGTATACGGTACGGAATCTGATGAAATGTGTGTTTCTTTGGATACTGAGGCACTGGAGATAATATATGCAAATCGTGACAGCTCTGAAAGGGTAACATCAAGATTGGTGCTGCCCAATAAAGGAAAATACGGTTCTGATATCACATGGCAAAGTGATCATGAGGACATTATCAGCAATGACGGACGTCTGAATACAAGCAGTATCCAAAGTGATACTGCTGATGTAATTTTGACTGCAACAATCAGCAAAGGTGAAGCAGTTGCGGCAAAAAATTTCAAAGTAACGGTAGTAAAACCAATAAGTCAGGGAAAGGATGCAACAGCAAGCTTTGCAATGCCCGGACATGACGCCTCTTATGCTGTCGACGGAGATCCTGCAACTTACTGGGACGGAATAAGAAGCGATGACGGTACCGCATGGCTGCAGGTCGATCTTGGAGATGTATTTAAGATAGACCAAATAAACATTATCAATTATTATGACGGCATAAGGTACTACAAGTATTATATAAAAACAAGTGTAGACGGGAAAGACTGGATACCTGCAGGAGTAAAAAACAACAGCAGTATTTCAACGGACAGCGGGGACAGCTATGTTTTAAATACAGTAGGCAGGTATATAAGAGTTTATACTACTGAATGTTCTGCCAGCACGTACAGCGTGCATGTATGTGAGCTGAAAGTATTCGGAGAAAGATATGAAATGCCTGTTACCAGCACAATTTCAATTAACAGTTTTACATTGGATAAAAACGCCTATTATAGAGGTGATGTTATTAAAGGGACTTATGCAATAAAGAACAATTCCGATTCAGAAGTGACAATAAAGAATGTGATACTAAGAAAGTACGGCTTAACGGACAGAATGATTTACAGTGAAAAAACAGTTGCTTCGGATGTTACAATAGGTGGCGGGCAGGAATACATCGGGGACAACGTAACATTATGGGAAGTACCCGGTGATTGTGAAAACGGTGCGTATGGCTTTTGGTTAAACATAGAACTTGGTAATGGGGAAATATACGACTGGTATTGTGATTTTGCGAGGGTAATTGATGAATCCACACTGCTGACTTACAATGTGAATGCTTTTGATTATAATGGTTTAACCGTTTACGCACTGGACGGAGGAATGAGCGCTGAAGCAACTGTTGAAAAATCATTGGAGAATTTAGACAGCGCTGTTTCGCATTCATGGTATGTACAGCCAAATGGCGGTCCCAACTTTGTTTATTCATCCAAAAGCTTCCTTGAAGATTCCATAAATAAAACCGTTGAATTATATAACATGTATTTGGGAGAAAATGCTCCCTTCGATACCGTTATATTAGCAACAGGGAACTGCGGAATCAATTATTTGTCAAGGGTTGTCAAGGCACCTGTTCTGCCGGTGCAGTTTCTTATCACCGTGGACACATACAGGGAACTAAGAGACATTATTGACAGGGCAACTGAAGCAGGGATAGATTGTTACAGTACGCTGGGCCACGACCTTTCGATGAAGAAGGGTGTGGCCTGGGTAAAATTACTTGATTTACCTCAGGCATATAAAGATTTTCTGATACAGCATAATGTAAAGAATGTAGTAATAGCGGCTACCAGCAATTCAGTGGGAGGCGAATCGCTGGCCAAAAAGGTTATTGAGGAGGGTACCGGGCTTGAAGGTACAAATCCCGGGGATATTTATATAATGTATCCCAACGGGTATACTGACCAGGGCAGGGCCCTTGACATTGCAGAGCTTTCAAAGTGCCTGAAGGACTACAAAGAGATCAATCTTGAGAGTGAATACCGGGACTTTAGTGATTGGGAAAGCGGAATGATACAGGCTCAGGTTGAGAGAATGGCTGATTCAGCGGTAAATACAATAGGAAGTGGAGCAATGGTGCTTCAGATTGCAGCTGACGGAGCCCAGGCGCTTTACAATTACGGTTCATATGCAGTTTGTAAATTTTATCAAAAGAATCTGGGATACCTGAATGAAAACCCAATAAAGGGGATAGTGATGAATCCGTATTTAATTGGGCATCCGGCATACGAAACGGTAAAAGGATTTGTTCCTGCATTATTCTGGCAAGGTCATTTTAACGGGGAACAAATAGTAGAGCAAATTGTAGAAAAACAGATAGGTCAGGCAATACAAAAATATTTTCCTGATACTGAATTAAAAGAGCTAAAATATTGGATTAACTATACCAATAACTTTGGAGGAGCGGTTCAGGCAAATGAAGTAAAGCAGGCCTTAATTAACAAAGGGATTTCAGATGAGAACATTATTGAGAACGAGTTAACACAGAATGAAATCTGGGATCCTGGAGACGGAATGGATGCACCTGTCGAAAAGATAGCAAAAGATATAGTTGAAAATTTGTCCGTACAGTTTATGAGAGAATGGTATACAAATATGTCTCCTCTGGACATTCAGGATCTGATTGACATTGTGGCTGACATTGCAGAGTCCGGTAAGGTTGTGACTTACAGGATATTTACGGAGAGTTGAAGTTTGATGGAATTATGAATAAATGATAACAATATTAATGAATTCAAGGAGGATGGGGTGCGGACGTTTTCTTGGATTAGCCTCTTAGGCTGTCCAAGAAAACGTCCGCACCCCATCTTGTTCAAGGACAACTCAGATTGAATGTATCATAACACACGGTTTCTGTACTCAGTAGGAGTACACTTGACGAACTTTTTAAACACAATGTTAAAATGTACGCTGTTTTTAAAACCTACTTTCTCAGCAATTTCATAAGTTTTAAGAGTGGTGTTTTTCAATAATTCTTTAGATTTTTCAATACGTTTAGCATTTATATAGTTTGATATGGTTGTATTCATTTCTTTATTAAATAATCTGCTTAAATAGCATTCACTGATACATAAGTAACGGCTGATATCGCTAAGGTTTATATCCTTATAATAATTATCATCGATGTATTTTATGGCTTTTCTTACCAAATAACTTTTCTGGCTTACAGACAATGAGCATAATTTCTGATAGATTTTTTCTGCCTGATTTAATATACTTAAATAATGGTTTATACCTTTTATACTTTCTGACTCCATAAACAGCTTTTCTCTATTTAAAAAACTGTTGCTGATGAAAGCGACGGACCTGAACAAAAACTTTTTTAATTGATCAATATTCACGTATTTTTTGTTGCTGATTAATTTATCACAAGTTTCTCTCAGACAACTCAATGAATTATAAAAATCATTCTTTTCAATATTTGCAATAAGAGTATTCTCGGCATCAAATAAAAATTTTGAAACAAGTCCATCTTCAAAAGACATATCCTTTGCGTGAAAAATATAATAATCAGGATAAAGAAATTTTTGGGAAAGGGACATCAATGCTTGTCTTAGAGCACTGCTGGTGTTGCTGAACCCGTCGTATTTCTCACTGATACCATAGGACGTGGTAATATTTAGGTAATTAATAAAGGCATTTCTGAGTTTGTTAACAATATAAACACTTCTCTTATAAATGTTATATTCACTTTTTTCCGAAAAATTGCTCAACAGTACAACATACTTATTGCTTTCAAAATTGGAGAATTCGCTTTCGGGTTCATTCAGCAACAGCTCTTCCAGTATGTTATTGATTGCAATATGTAACAGATTTTCATTATTGTCTGTGTATCTTTGCATAACCCTTTCAAGGTCGTTTACTTCAAAAACTATACATGAAAGGTTCCTTTGCTTTATCTTAAGTTGGCAGCAATTAATATACCCGTTTAATTCCCATTCAGTTAACTGAATACCTTTAAAAATCCTTTCAAAGAAATCTTTCTTCCGGTAAACAGGTTCTTTTTCATGTCCTTCTACCTGCATAACGGCGTTTTCTTTATGCTTTTTTTCGTCTTCTGTCAGTCTTTTAACATTGTCAAGAACAGATAAAATATTTTCCGGTATTATCCTGTGTTTGAGAATATATTCCAAAGCTCCCAGCTTCATAGCCTCTTTTACATATTCAAATTCATCATGACAGCTTATAACTATTACTTTACATGTGTCCCGGCTTTCCTTCAATCCTTTTAAAACATCAATTCCGTTTGTGCCCGGCATATTAATATCAAGAAACACTATATCAGGCTTTAGTTCTTTTACCATTTTTAAAGCTTTATCTCCGCTGTCTGCTTCCCCGATTATTGTATAGCCATGTCTTTCCCAATCGATTATGGATTTTAATCCTGCACGTACAAGCATTTCATCGTCTACGATAAGTATTTTCATCAATTTATACCCTCCGAATTCTATTTAATTATGGGTGTTATTATAGTCACTCTTGTAAATTTGCCTACCTGGCTGATTATATTAAGGCCGTATTGCTCTCCCAATTCTAATTTAATTCGCTTGTTTACATTGTAAAGGCCGATTTTATTGAATTTTTTTTCTGAATCGTCATGTTCATCCGTAAGAGATTTTTTTATAGTTTCTTCACTCATGCCTTTTCCGTTATCTTCAATGATATATTCTATTGTGTTATTTTTGAGAGCAACTTTTACTTTAATCCTGCCCTGAATTTGTGAATCGCCGAATCCATGAATTATTGCATTTTCTACAATTGGCTGCAAAATAAACTTCAGGGTTTTGTATTTAAGTACATTTTGATCAATATCATATTCTGTAGTAAACTTATTAAAAAATCTCAAATTCATTATGTTTAAATAGTGATTCAGCAATTCCAGTTCTTCTTCTATTGTAATGAACCTGGAATTGATTTTGGATGCGAAAACCAACAGCTGAATGAGAGAGTCCAGCGCCGTTACAATCCCTTTTGATCCCTGGATATGTGCCATCCATTTTATTGTGTTTAGTGTGTTGTATATAAAGTGCGGATTTATTTGCGATTGCAATGCCATAATTTCAGCATTCCGCTTTTCACTTTCCTGCTTGTATATTTCATCTATCAGGTTTCTCATTTTTGAGACCATTTTATTAAAACTTATGCTGAGTTCTCCGATTTCGCCGCCGTATATATCTGAAGTGATATTAAGGTTTCCGTTCTCTACGACTTTCATTGTGTTTTTTAGCTTAAAAATGGGCTTGGTGACTCCGGAAGAGATAAGTGCTGACAGCCCAATAGAAAAAAGAATTAATATTAAACAAAGAAAGACTGTAAACTCACGAAAGTGAGTTATTTCTTTTAACAATTCATTTCTGGGGGTGAGGCTGATTACGCGCCAGCGGCAGTAACTTGATGTTGCAGCATTTACACAATGGTACTCGCCGTTTATAAGTATGAGATTTTTGCCTTCGAGGATTTCATCCTCGGAAAAATCGTAAATGTTACTTAAATTTAGCCCGGTTGTTTCTATATTATTGCCGTAAATTACATTATTTGCTTCATCAATTACCGCAAATTTGCTTTCCGGAGTTATGGATACATCTTCCCAAAGTATCGGCAACTTGTCTGCCCGTACATTAAGCACTATAACAGCTAAAACTTCACCGGTAAAAGGTTCAACTATACTCCTGCACACGGAAATAACGTTTAAACCGTCTTCCTTTTGGAGAAAGTCTTTGTGTATTCCAAAAATAACTGCTCTGCCGTCACCTTTTATAATTTTTTCAAACCATTCACTATTTTTATCCGGATAAGCAACTGTATAAGAGGGAATTACACTGACATTAAATACATAGTTCATGTTATTGGGAATGACAGTAACCGAACCGATTAGACTGTTCAAACGAAAAATATTGCTGTAAAGAATTGAGTTGGCTTTATCAACATCACTAAGCATTTCCTTTAAACTGTCACTGTATTCACTGTAGTCCTTTCGCAAGATTTTTTTCAGTTCAATGTCATGATAAGGGAATTCCGATATCGCTGCCAATGACATCAGGAAAGTGTCAATATTTTTGATTATTTGCTCATTATTTTTTTGCAAGCTCAAAACGACTTTCTTATAAATTGTGTCTGAAAAATAATAATACAGCGTAAAGCTAAGAATCAGTAAGGGAAGGACTATTAACAAAATATATGAAGACAGCAGTTTTGTTCTAAGGCTCATGTTTTTAAAAAGGAAACGGATTTTATCATTATACAAATAAACCACCCTTGGTAAATATAAAGGTTTTTTATAACGAGGCGGTAAGATGTCTCCCGGCTCGTTGAAACGCCGCAGATGTAAGAAAATTTTTCTACAATCGAAAATTTTCTTATGAACTTAGGCGTTATAAAATCCAAGCATGTGAAATAAATTGTTAAATGTATATTTGAAATAATAAGTTAATAAAGTTTGTTACAAAAAACCAATTATAGCATGCATATACAATTAGTATTTTATCATAATTAAAATAAGTGCGCAATTAATTATGTATAATGCTGTACTGTTTTTCACTGTTATGAACGCCACAAAAATTATAATATAATAAATTACTGTTGCTTTTGCAATAAAAAGGGTATAATATTATAGGGAACGTTCCCAAGGGAGTGGAATAATGGGTAAGAAAGTCAGTATCATTGAGGTGGCAAAGGAAGCGGGTGTAAGCAAATCTACAGTTTCCAGAGTATTGAATGACAGCTACGGGGTAAGTAAGGAAACCAGGGAAAAAGTATTAAAGGCTGCCCGGCGGCTTAAGTACAGAACGAATGTATCTGCAAGATATCTTAGGAGTAATTCCAGCAATCTTCTTGGTATTTTAATTTCAAAGGATTATTCCGATGAGGGTATAGTACACTTGGTGAACTCAAGAAAGATCTCAGGAATTGTGAATAAAGTAAGTGAGCTCGGGTATGATGTACTTATTTTTATTGAAGATATACATGACTATAAACGCTTGAATGAAGTGATTAGGGAAAAAGGATTGTCGGGTATAATACTTCTTAACGATATTCCCGTTGATATTCTTGAGAGCTTCAGAGATTATGATTTGCCGTTTGTGCTTGTGAATTGGTATGCAAAAGACTATGAGCACCAGTGCTTTGTAAAGACGGACCTTGCAGCTGCGACGAGAATGGGGCTTGATATACTTACACAAAAAGGATACAAGGATATAGGTGTTATTAACTGGGAAGATGGTTTAAGAAATGAAAATATTATTGAGAATGAGTTTATCAACTATATGCAAAACAAAGGCCTTAATTGGAAGGATTGTGTCTGGAATACAGAAATTGATCCCGGAAGAGAGGCTGTAGAGAAATATATACGCAGCTCGGGTAAAAGGGCTTATCTAAGTTTTTCGTATATTTCAAGCATGTATATACTTGATTACTGTAGAAAAAACGGAATTTCAATACCCGGAGACATCGCACTGCTTTCATACGAGTTTTTCCCCTTCTTCGATTATCTTTATCCAAGACTTTCAGGTCTGAGACAGCAGGCAGAGCTAATGGGGGAAAAGGCTGTAGAAAAGCTTATACAGATGTTGCACGGCATTGAGAATGTAAAAAGTGAGCTGATTCCTCCGGAAATTGTGCTAAGAGATACCTGCTGACGGAGGAATATATTTTTATATAAATGCGACACATGTTAAAAAGCGGTGCAAAAGTCTACACAGCAATAGTTTTATGGTAAAAGTTTATACATATTGGGAACGATCCCTGTAATGAATTGGTTGCAAAGTTTGAATAATGTTTATTTGGTTTTGGTTTTACTAAGATTAAAGGTCTTATGGTAAAAAATTAATTTATAAGGGGGATTATATATTATGAAAAAAGTTTCTGCAGTTCTTATGGGTGCGGGGAATAGGGGTGCCGAAGTATATGCTAAATATGCCCTCGACCATCCTTATGAGATTCAATTTGTTGCAGTTGCGGAGCCCAATAGGGAAAGAAGGGAGCTTTTCAGACAACAGCACGGAATAAGTGAAGATATGTGTTTCGAGAGCTGGGAGCAGATTCTTGAAAAGCCAAAGTTAGCCGATGCAGTACTTATTTGTACGCAGGACAGGATGCATTTTGAGCCTGCAATAGCATCTCTTGAAAAAGGCTATCACGTGCTTTTAGAAAAGCCGATGTCCTACGATGGCAGAGAATGTGTGATAATGGGCGATTATGCCAGAAAGTATAACAGAATTTTTCTCATATGCCATGTATTAAGGTATACACAGTTTTTCTCTACAATAAAGAGGTTGTTGGATGAAGGAAAAATAGGGAACCTGATATCCATTCAACATAATGAAAATATTGCACACTGGCACTTTGCCCACAGCTATGTCCGTGGAAACTGGAGAAATTCAGAGGAAACCAGTCCGATGATACTTGCAAAGTGCTGTCATGATATGGATATACTTCTATGGCTGGCCGGTGCTGACTGTGACTACATTTCTTCTTTTGGTTCGCTTACACATTTCAGAAGTGAAAATGCCCCCAAGGGTGCTCCGCAAAGATGCCTTGACGGCTGTCCGGCAGCTTTCGAATGTCCGTACTATGCTCCTAAGCAATACCTTACCGATAATACGGACTGGCCTGTGTCGGTTATTAGTGTCGACAAAAGCTATGAAGCGAGGCACAAAGCTCTTAAAGAAGGGCCTTACGGAAGATGCGTATATCACTGCGATAATAACGTTGCGGATCATCAGATTGTAAATATACACTTTACAAATGATGTAACCGCTGCTTTTTCTGTATCTGCTTTCACAAAAGACTGCAACAGGACTATCAAGCTTATGGGCACAAAGGGAGAAATAAGAGGCAGCGATGGAAAGAATGAAATAGAAATACTTGATTTTTTGACGGGTTCTACAGAAGTTATTAAGTTTGTGCCTTCAAAATATGGCCATGGAGGCGGCGACTTCGGATTAATGCGGGACTTTGTGAAGCTGGTGCGTGAAGAGGATATGAAAAGAGGACTGACTTCTGCTGAAATATCGGTTCAAAGCCATCTAATGGCACTGGCTGCCGAGAAGTCCAGACTGGAAAAAAGGGTAATAAATATGAAACAATTTGAAGAAGAAATAAGGAATACGGTATAACGTGATGGGGAGCATTCCAAAAATAAAGGAATGTCCCCTAAACTATAGGAGGAGATATCATATGAATACAATCCATATTCTTTCTATTGGAAACAGTTTCAGCCAGGATGCACAGTGCTATTTGCATGACCTTGCAAGAAGTGAAGGTTGCCAAATCGAAGCAGTCAATTTGATGATTGGCGGATGTTCCCTTGAAAGACATTTTAGAAACATTAAAGGTGATAAAAAAGAATATACACTGGAGATGAACGGACATACTTGCAGCGGTTTTCTTGTTGGCATCAAAGATGCCCTTCTGGCAAGAAGCTGGAACTATATTACACTCCAGCAGGCAAGTTACCTGTCTTTCAAAGAAGAAAGCTACGAACCTTATCTGAAAGAGATAGCTGCTTATGTCCGGGAATTATGTCCAAAAGCAAAACTGCTGATCCATCAGACATGGGCATATGAAACCAATAGTGATATGATTAAAGCTCAAGGATTTGAAACGTATATGCAGATGTTTGAAAAAATCAGGCCTTGCTATGAAAAGGCTGCATTGGATATCCATGCGGATGGAATTATCCCAAGCGGTGATGCATTTAAAAAAGCATTGGAGCTTGGTATACCATCAGTACATAGGGATGGTTTTCATGCAAAACTTGGTGTAGGCCGGTTTATTTTAGCATTGGTCTGGTACAAATATCTTACCGGGATTACAATAGATCAAGTAACGTTTCAAGACTTTCAAGAACCTGTGGACGAAAAAGAATATGTACTTGCCATTGAAACTGTCAATCAGATCTTTTAAATAATTCATGAGATATCAACATCTGGCAGGCCTTTTTGGACCTGCCTTTTGCGTTTTTTGGCACAAAAAAAGGAGCGGAAATGAACTTCTGCCAAAGTTTCATGATTTTAGCTGCAGGGAACATCAATTAATTTAAGTCTTTCAATTTATCTTCTATTATTTGTTTATCAATTTCATCTTTTGCAAATAGTAGTGCCTTTTCATAAAATTCCCTGGCTCTTTTAAAATCTTTGGGAACACCCTCTACAAAATTATTGTACATGTCCCCGTATGTGATATAGCTCCAGGGATTATCCGGATAATCCCTTATCAAGCTGTCCAGTTCTTTTTTTGCTTCGTCAACTCTTTTTAAATAAAGGTAGCATTCTGCAATGGTTGTTCTCATATTATGAATTATCGTACCACTTTGTTCCGGGAAATAGCTGCAAAACTCTTTACAATATTTTATACATTTCTCATAATAAGCTGGGTTTTCAGATCCTGCGTTGAACAATTCATCCGCAAGATCTTGAACGAAATTTGTAATGAAAAAGCTTTCAGTAAACATATTATCAAAATAATCAAGAGTCTTAAATCCTGGTTTTGTTCTGTACTTTATTGCCTCCCAAACGTCCAGCCAGATATCACTGGCAGACCTGGAATCATTTTTCTCCATATATTCATAACCCTTTTCAACTAAATCACTCATTTGTTCCATACACATTTTGTTTGAAGGTGCAAGACGTTCCCATAATATCCAGGCAGCAATCCACGGGAAATCCTCATCCCTGCCTTTGGCTGTTACTTTAAAAGTGGTGAACCAATTATCCGACAATTCCTCTGCTGAGCAAAACTTTTCAATATCTTCCAGAAAAGTCTCTTTCTCAAAAGGAATTCCAAGGCTTATCAGTTTATTAATGATTTCTTCAGTACTTATTTGATTTACTTCATCATATGTCCAAAAACTTCCAAAATGCTGCATAGAATTTTCGTAGTTTAGCCTTGGTACCATTTCTTCTATTTCCAATATAGGTTTGTCAATACAACATTTCTTATACTTTTTTCCACTGCCGCAAGGGCAAGGATCATTTCTTCCTATCTTATTCATAGAAACTTTCTCCTTTAATAATAATGAGATGCTGCCTTATAATATTGTAACATAGAATCCTTAAGCTCTAACATAATACAATATTATTACCATAATTATTATCATCCAGAATTCTACGGATACTCAATCCCTGCAGCTTAATGTAACCCGGCTCGCATTAGTATTCCCGTGAGGCTTTCATGATAATATCCTTTATTACATTATGATTTTTATCATAGCTGTATTCTGCTATTCTCTTTGCAAAATCTATATTCTCTCTATTATAATATTAACTACCCGGCAAAGATGCCTTGTGTAATGGACTCTTTGGCAATTTGTACAAATTTAGCCTGGAAAAGGCGGATGGTTGTAATTAGTATAACATATGGAATAGCATCGGTCGGGATAAAAATATTAATAATTATTATTGGACTTAGGCGTCAGCAAGGGCAAACGGGAACTTAGTTGTTTTGCGTAATATATCTGTTCAATATGGAATATGTTTTAGTGTTTTGATATCATAATGAGCGAAATTATCATTATTAACCTGTTGTTCAGAAAATTATCCGGACAGATTCGCTTTCATTTAATAAAAAACCGTATTCTAAGCCTTGCTATCAATGTATGGCAGAAATACTTCAACTGCCGGAATGATTTTGTCATAACCTTTGATTCTGCAAAGCTGAATAGAATGAAGAAAGTTTTCATCTTAGACACAGGAGAAAAACATAAAAATGGTAAGAATTGGATGCGATTTGACGATAAATGATAGTTCCCTTCAAATGGAACTAGATGTATGGTATAATGCCTTATACCAATAAAAAAAGTGCATAAGATAGCAGGTGTAAAATGGACTTCGGCGGATATTTATTGGTTATCTGATAAGCTGCAGAGGTATAGACTTAAACAAAAAAAGAGCATACTTGGAGTGAATAAAAATATGAAAAAAGCAAAATCAATAAAGGTAAAGGTTATTGCCATATTTACTGTTTTATGTGCTTTAATTGCCCTTATAAGTGCATTTTTTAATTTCTTATTGCCATTATACTTATCTTATAAGTTCAATATAGATACAAGAGATGCAGGAACAATAGGAATCATAGGTGGTGCAGACGGACCGACGGTAATTTTTGTGTCAGGACAAATTTCTCTGCATTGGTTTACTGCCATCTTTGCATTGCTGACATTGCTGGGAATCATGTACCTAGTCATTACCAAACATAAGAAAAACCATAATTAATCATAATCGGTTATTTTAGCATTGGAGATGCAATAATGGAATAATAGGGTCTTATGTATCATTATGGCATTTTCTTGAGGTGTTTTTTATTTCAGACATTTAATTTTCTTATTAAATGGACGAAATCAGGTGAAAGCATGATTGAAATTAAAGGGAAGTACAATACGGCCAAAGTATTCACTGATAATCTGGAAAGTGAAGCAATGGCCCAAATCATGGAGTTATGCGACCAAGAATTCGTAAAAGACAGTATCATCAGGATTATGCCTGATGCCCATGCCGGCGCAGGCTGTACCATTGGCACAACCATGACAATATCCGATAAGATTGTGCCAAATCTGGTCGGCGTGGATATAGGATGCGGCATGGAGACTATAAAACTTAAGCAGAAAGAAATTGACTTTGAAAAACTGGATAGGATTATTTATGACCATATTCCTTCAGGTTTTGATATCAGAAAAAAGCCGCATAAATATGTGGAGAACATAGATTTTGACAGTTTGGCCTGCAAAAAGCACGTCAATCTTGAAAGGGCAAGATTGAGCATCGGTACTTTGGGAGGCGGAAACCATTTTATAGAAGTGAACAAGGACAGCAACGGGACATTATATCTGGTTGTCCATTCCGGAAGCAGGCATTTGGGTAAGCAGGTTGCTGAATACTATCAGGAACTGGCTTATAAAGAACTTACGGACATAAACAGGCTGAAGGCTGCCAGCCCTGTCAAAGTCAGCAAACAATTGGCCTATGTACAGGGGGAAAGTTATAACAATTACCTGCATGACATGAAAATAGTGCAGCTTTATGCCGTATACAACCGCAAAGCCATTGTTGACGAGATTATAAACAGAATGGGGTTTGAAATGGAAGAACAGTTTACAACCATACACAACTATATTGATCTAGACAGCATGATTTTAAGAAAAGGCGCCATTTCCGCCCGAAAAGGCGAAAGAGTCTTAATCCCGATAAACATGAGAGACGGAAGCCTTATTTGCATTGGCAAAGGCAATAAGGACTGGAACTATTCCGCTCCTCATGGGGCAGGAAGGCTGATGAGCAGGAGGGAGGCCAAGAGAACCATCAGTCTTGAGGAATTTAAAAAAACAATGGAAGGGATATATACCACCACTGTCAATAGGTCAACGCTGGATGAATGTGCCCTGGCCTATAAGCCCATGGATGAAATAATTGACAATATCCAGGATACTGTTGAAATAATTGATATTATAAAGCCTGTCTATAATTTTAAAGCGAGTGAATGAGGATAGGTCTACAGGTACAAAATACAAATTTTCACAATATGCTATATTTTACCTTTACAAAAATGCTCAACAGGGGTTATAATATTAATACCGAACACCAGTTCGCGAAGGTGAAAAAAATGGAACGGGTAATATTGCACAGTGACTTAAATAGTTTTTATGCCTCTGTTGAGTGTTTGTACAATCCTGCAATAAGGGATAAGCCGGTGGCCGTAGCCGGTTCAGTTGAGCGCAGGCACGGTATTATACTTACAGCCAACATAATAGCAAAGAAGGGCTACGGGATAAAGGTAGGTGAAGCCATATGGCAGGCCAGGCAAAAATGCTCGGACCTGGTGGTTGTGCCTCCGAACTACAGCCTTTACATACGGTTCAGCAAGGAAGCCAGGGAAATTTACAGGACATATACTGACCTAATAGAAAGCTTTGGCATTGATGAAGCATGGCTGGATGTGACCGAATCCACAAAGCTGTTTGGAACAGGTGAAAAAATAGCGGACGAAATACGCCGCAGAATCAGGGAGGAATTAGGCATAACTGCCAGTGTGGGCGTATCTTATAATAAAGTATTTGCCAAACTGGGCAGTGAAATAAAGAAACCTGATGCTACAACGGTTATAACCCCTGAAAACTACAGAGATCTTGTGTGGAGGCTGCCGGTATCCGATCTTTTGTATGTCGGCAGGGCAACGTTCAGAAAGCTTGCGAAAGTGGGAATTCTGACAATAGGCGATCTTGCCAACAGCCCTTTGAGTTTTCTTAAAAGGCTGCTTGGCAAATGGGGTGAATACCTCTGGACATTTGCAAACGGCTATGACACGTCGCCGGTTGTAAAACTGGACTACGAGGGCGTTATTAAGGGAATAGGCAACAGCACAACGACACCGCGGGACCTTGGGAATGACAAGGATGTAAGGCTTATGTTCTATGTTCTGGCGGAGTCGGTGGCAGAACGTTTGCGGAGGCATAACTTCAAATGCAGGACCGTACAAATATATATTCGGGATAACGAACTTAAAAGCATAGAAAGGCAGGCAAAATTAAAAGATTACAGTTTTGTGTCCCGGGAACTGGCTGAAAAAGCATTCAGTATTTTCAAGGATAACTGGACATGGGAAAGGCCTATACGCAGCATCGGTTTGAGGGCTACGGACCTTGTGACGGCAGATACTTATATGCAGCTTAGCATGTTTGATGATGAAAATAAAAAACCGAAACTTGAGAAACTTGAAAGCAGTATTGATGACATAAGAAGGCGTTTTGGCCATTATTCAGTCCAGAGAGGCTTATTATTGACTGACAGCATGCTGAACTGCAACCCCATTGAAGAAAATGTAATATTTCCTGTATCATATTTTAGATAGTTGAGGGAAGGTGAAGTAGTGTGCGGAAGGTTTATGTTGATACGACCGCATATTTTACTAAAGACGGAGATATCTTTCCTCTTAAGTTTGTATGGGAGGACGGCAGGAAATACACGGTTGACAAGGTACTGGACAAACGGAAGGCAGCCAGCCTTAAGGTAGGCGGCCAGGGCATACGCTACACATGTAGGGTGTTGGGAAAAGAGATTTACATGTTTTTGGAGGACGGAAACAGGTGGTTTATTGAGGGCAAGTAAGGTGTGAGCTGAGGCGGATGACATGGATAAAGCCGGAAAGGATGGAATGGGTGAAGCTGATGCCGGGTGATATGAATAAAAGTTAAGACAGGTGGTACGAATAGAGTAAACAGTGGTATACTAAATGGTATACTGATAAGGGCGGGTGATATAAGGAGATGTGCGGCAGGTACCTGTTTATAACGGAAGATGATTACGAGGAAATGCAAAGTATAGTTGATATAGTTTCCAGGAACTATAGGGAATCCGGCGTGGCAAACGGTGAAGTTTTTCCCGCAAACAATGTGCCCGTTATTTATTCCCACAAGGGCAGAAATGTATTAAGCGCCGCAAGGTGGGGGTTTCCCAGCTACAAGGGCAGCGGGGTTATAATCAACGCCAGGGCGGAATCGGTCCACGAAAAGCCAATGTTCAGGAACGCATTCATCTCAAACCGGTGCATAGTTCCTGCAAACGGGTATTATGAATGGCTGACTCATGAAGACAAGTCTAAAACCAAATATCTTATCGGTGTAAAGGGAAAACGGCTGTTTTTTATGGCAGGGCTGTATAACATGTTCACTGATAAAAGCAACAATCCGTATACGGCCATAACTATAATTACAACCGAAGCAAGTGAAGAAATTTCGTTCATCCACAACCGGATGCCTGTGATACTGCCGGATGAAGTAATTAACTTATGGCTGGATAAAAACAATACGGACGTTGATTTGCTGAAAAGCATGCTTGTGCCTTTTTCATCCGCTTTTTCCATTACAAGAGTTTCTTAAGGTTAACTGCTTACATATTACCGTGAAGCAAAATCTTCGTAAGCAAATTAAAAAAATATGGGAAGAAAGTAGAAACCCTCTTCCCATAATCGCGATTTTTCTGTACCTGAAAAAATGTGTTGCATTTTTTATCTTTTGGCCAGGCAAAACAGAATGAATCACGGAACAATTTCAAAAACGGTGCCCCGGTTAAAATCAGTTACGTTCATAGAACCATAAACCCCTAAGAATAGCCTGGTTTGATCCAGATTTGTTCCCAAACTCACATAAAAAGCTGGTTGAGATCCAAAATTATAATCGACTTCAATAACACTGAAATCACTCAGTTTACAGTCTGGCCTTACCCTGGTATAGGCTAAAGCTCCTCTGACCGGAGGTTGAGATCCTTTCCGGGCAAAATCGGTAAACACGACGCTCCCCTTTAAATCGGGGATTCTGTCCCCCATATATGGCTGAACTCCTGTAAGCGCAGTTCCCTGAAATTTATCCGGACGGGGATCTTCATGATAGTAACATGTCAGAGGCTGAATGCGCCGCACCGAAGTTCCTACTGCATCATTGTAATATGCAATTGTTTTCTCATCCAAAGACTGATTTGCAGGGCAGCCCCTTATTATAGGAGTAGGAAAAGCGCCTTCCCAGCCCCGCCAGCCAAGGTTTATGAACCCTTCCTGGTCGAGTTCAAAATTCATTAAGGATGCTTGAATAATCTGGGTAACTGGTATAGGTTTATAATAAACAAATGAAAAAATCGACTCTACAAGGTCCTGTCCGACATTTCCCACATATTTGATATACTGGTTATAAGCCTTTTGATATGAAATACCGGGTACATTACGAACTCCTTTTGCAATCACTGTAAGGGTTTCCTGGATAGGAACGGGAAGTTCATCAAAACGTGTGACTACGGGCGGATTATAGATAAATGTATTCCTGGATACATCAATTTCAATTATTTTACCGGCAATTTCCATATCATCCTGGCTTAAATTGAACGGATCGTAACCTGACCCACCGTCTCCCGTCGTCAGAACAAGTTTTCCTGTTTCAGGCGAGAAGTTTAGGCTATTGACACCATTA
>DULF01000200.1 GCA_012840535.1 Clostridiaceae bacterium | reverse complement strand
GGAAATGTGGGCAAATACTGATGTTGATGGTGTTACTTTTTTGGATGACTGGGGAACTCAAAAGACATTGCTGATTTCTCCTGAGCTTTGGAGGGATTTTTTCAAACCGCTTTATAAAGATTATTGCGATATACTTCGTAAAAAAGGCAAATTTGTATTCTTCCATTCTGACGGCAATATTGAACATATATATCCCGACTTGATAGAAATTGGAATACATGCAATTAATTCACAGCTGTTTTGCATGGATATTGAAAAGCTTGGAGAATTATATGCGGGGAAAGTTACTTTTTGGGGTGAAATTGACAGGCAGCACATTCTTCCATTTGGTACTGTGGAAGATGTAAGAAATGCTGTAATCCGTGTTTCAAAAGCATTGATAAAAGATAAAAGGACTGGCGTTATTGCCCAATGTGAGTGGGGAATCAATGACCCAAAGGAGAATGTTGAAACTGTGTTCGAAACGTGGAATACGATTTAAGGAGAATGAGAAAATGATTATTAATGGGTTTGGAAACGGTCTTGAGAATCTATCGTTATTAAGCAATGCTGTTACACGCTCTATAAGTGCAGAGAATTTTAACGGGGAAAAGGGCAGGGGCGGAATGGCATTGGAAGGCATGGGAAGCCACGCTGCACGGGAACTGGGGCAGGGGTGGAAAATCTCTCCCTGCATAACTATTAAGGCAAATGAGACATTTGTTTTAGCTGATATAAAAGGTCCCGGGGTTATCAATCATATCTGGATGACTGTTTCCGATAAGTTCTGGAGAAGCCTTGTAATTCGTATGTATTGGGATGGAGAGGAACATCCTTCTGTAGAGGTACCTTATGGCGATTTTTTCTGTAATGGATGGTGCGAGTACTCACACGTCAATTCGTTGCCTGTAGCGGTTAACCCAAATGGAGGAATGAACAGCTATTGGCAGATGCCTTTCCGAAAATCTGCAAGAATAACCATCGAAAACTTGATAGATCAAGATGTGGAATGGTTCTTTTATCAAATTGATTACTCGCTTATGGAAATACCTGAAAACGCTGCATATTTCCATGTACAATGGAGAAGAAGCAATCCTTTGAATTACCTGGATGTCCATAAAATCGCTGATAACATCAAAGGCAAGGGACATTATGTAGGTACTTATATTGCATGGCAAGCTAACAATAATGGCTGGTTTGGAGAGGGGGAAGTAAAGTTTTATTTGGACGGGGACGAAAAGTTTCCAACAATATGCGGAACCGGAACTGAGGATTACTTCGGAGGTGCCTGGTGCTGGAATGTAAAAGGGAAATATGCCACTTACTCAACACCTTTTTTAGGGATGCACCAAATCTGTGAAATAGACGGGATAAATAAAATTCAACCAAGGTTTGGCATGTACCGCTGGCACATCATGGATCCGATCAGGTTCGAGAAAGATCTCAAAGTTACAATACAAGCACTAGGAATTCGTTCAAGATCGCGTTATTTACCGTTACAAGACGACATATCATCAACTGCATACTGGTACCAGTCTGAACCACACATAGCATTTATTACGAAATTAGATCCGGATTTACTTGAAGTAATATAAATTAATCAATTACTCAATTAATCAATTTTGCATTTCTTCCGATAAAGTACGTAGTTCCAAACTTGGCTGCAAATCTGAATATATGTCAAAATAGTCCGTTTGTGCGGCAATTTTAGAATATTAATTCATTTTAATAGGAGGGTTTAAAATGAGAAATATCAGAAAGCCACTTTGCTTTATGATTACTCTGGTACTACTTATTACCATGGTAGTATCTGCCTGTTAAGGAGAAAAAAGGGACACATCTCAGAATTCCCAATCCCAAACTACAACGGACAACTCACAGACAGCCAGTACAAAGGAAGAGACAAAACCTGCTGAAAAGATTGAACTCACAGTATGGGGATGGCCTACTTCTTGGGCTCCGGATGACCCAACCCCCGGTAATGCAGAACTATATAAATATATACAGGATGAAATGGAAAAGAAATTTCCGGGGATCACAATTAACTATGTGGACAAAGGCTGGGCTGATGTTCTTAGGGAAAACCTCATGCTTGCTACAATGGGTGGAAATAGCCCTGATGTTGGAGTTGGAGAAGACTTTATACCGGAATTTGCAAGGATAGGTGCCTTAACCGAGCTGCCGCAAGAGATGGCAAAAGACCTTGCTGAGGGACCTATATCCGCTGCATGGCATGATGGCAAACTCTATGCAGTGGCAAGCATGACCGGAGTATTGGGACTCGTATATAACAAGGATGTTTTACATAAGGCCGGACTTACTGAAAATGATATTCCGAAGACATGGGATGAATGGCTTGATGTTTCAAGAAAAATCACTGAAGCCGGGAAAGGAGAGTTTTATGGTACTGTAGTACAGAATAACCAGCTTGGCGGAACATTCAGAATAATACCTTTTATCCGTCAGCTTGGAGGCGATTATACCACTCCTGACTGGTCGAAGGTAACGTTTAATACTCCTGAAGTTTTAAAAGCTCTGACATTTCTTAGGGAGCTTTCAAAAACAGCACCTCCGGGATCAACATCACTTAATGACGAAGGCGCATTGTACGTTATGGTAAATACAGGCAAGGTATGCTTTTATGTAAACGGACCATGGTTTATTGCATGGTCAAAGAGCCAGACACCGGCCGGAAATATCGGTTACGCTCCATTGCCGTTGCCTGAAGGTGGAAAACGTGCAAATGTCATAATAGGAAATACTCTCTGGTACGTATTAAAGCAATCGAAGAATCAGGAAGCAGCAATTGAATTTGTACGGATTTTAGCAAGCAGGGAGTATCAGGAAAAAATGTCCGTTGCGACAAGCCGGTTGCCTGCAAATATAGAAGCTGCCAAGAACCCTGAATTGCTGCAAAAAGTACCTGAAATGGCGGTATACGCAGAAATAGTAGCAAATGAACCGGCTTCTCCGTTGCCGGTATACCCTAAAAATGGGCCGAAGATTTGGGAAACATGGTATAAAGTCCAGGATGTTGTGCTGATTAGCGACAATCCTATAGAAAAAGCGCTTGAAGAAGCACAAAAAACAGCGGAGGAGTTATTGAAGTGAGTATGAAGACGAATAAAAAAGGTTTACCTCTTCATGTTAAGAAGCATGAGGGGGTAAACCCATTGTTTATTAAGCAACGCTTCCTTAGATTCTATCGTAGGCACAGGGATGGTGTTGTGGCGTATTCCCTGCTGGCACCTGTATTAATCTATTTTGCAATTTTTTCTGTATTTCCTGTATTATTTGTAATTTATCTGTCATTTACCGAGTGGAATGGCTTAATGGGTTTTCCTCAATGGATTGGCTTAAGAAATTTCAGGGCTTTTTTCACGGATTTGGATTATGTTATGACACTTGTGAGAGCAGGAATATATGGTTTCATAATCCTTTTCCTAAACATGATAATAGGTTTTTTAACAGCTCTGTTGCTTAATATGAAAATAAAGGGGTCGTCAGTAATCAGAACCATATGGTATTTGCCCGTAATTGTTCCATTTTCCGTAGTAGCTCAGATGGCAAGCATAATCCTTAATCCTGTTGACGGTGTTATAAAGAATATTATGTTGTTATTTACCGATAAACCGATTGTATTTCAACAGAGTGCTTATTGGATGAGCTTTTGGCTTATTGTCATAAGCGTATGGAAAGGAGTAGGCCATACTGTAATTATTTATCTTGCAGGGCTCCAAAATATTGACATGAGCCTGTATGAAGCAGCTCAAGTAGATGGCGCAAGTGGTTTCAGAATATTTAAGAATATTACTTTGCCATGCCTCAGGCCGATTACAATGTTTGTCCTTATTACCGGAACAATTAACAGCTTTCTGATATTTGAACCGGTACAGCTGATAACTCAGGGTGGACCACATGGAGCGACCAACACTATTTTATTCAGAATATTCCAGGATGCATTTAAGAACTTCGATATGGGTATGGCAGGTGCATCTTCAGTTGTAGTGCTTATAATCACCCTTATTCTGTCAATAAACCAGTATAGGGTTTCACAGCGCAGTATTGTTTGATTTAACCAACAAGGAGGGAGATTGTTGAATCTAAAGCGTTCACCAATTGTATCCGTTTGCATATACAGCATACTTGTAGTTGGAAGTGTCATAATGCTCTATCCGTTTATGTTCATGGTATTAGCCTCCCTTGGCTCTAATACGGATTATTATTCAACTGTAATTGTTCCTATACCTACACAATTACATCTTATGCGGTACATAACCGTTTTTGCAAGTCCTACCGTTTATCTCTTATATTGGAATACTTTTATAAGATGCAGCTGGTATATATTTATTAACTGCCTGGTTGCTCTGGTTTGCGGTTATGTTTTTTCAAAACTGCGCTTCAGAGGCAAAAATACAATATTTATTATTCTTCTGGCTACAATGATGATTCCAGGCCAAGTTACACTTATTCCCAGCTATCTGATACTTGCCCGCTGGCCCCTTGCAGGAGGAAACAACATTATGGGAGCGGGAGGACACGGTTTGCTGGATTCATGGGGAGCGCTTTTAATACTTAATGTGTCCCTTGTATACTTTATATTCCTCATGAAACAGTCAATGGAATCGCTTCCTTATGAATATGAGGAGGCAGCGCGTGTAGATGGAGCAAATGTTATGCATATTATTTTCAGAATATATGCACCAATGGTAAAACCAGTTCTTGCTGCAATAGTAATAATGACGTTTATAGGTGTATGGAACGATTACCTTTTCCCTCTTGTAGTTATAAGCACTCCGACAAAAAACGTGATTGCCACAGGAATAGCTTCTCTTATGTCTAAAGCAACTGCTTCAGGGCAGATTCCAAACTATCCGGAAATATTTTCTCTTTCGACAATAGCAGTCTTTCCTCCGATTTTTGTGTATTTATTCCTTCAAAAGTATTTCATACAGGCATTTACAGCTACCGGCATCAAAGGATAGGTTTAAAATATACAGATGTAAAAACATGGCAGAGGATGATCCCTGCCATGTTTGTTATTGTCGCAATTAAAAAAATATTTTTAAAAAGAGGGTTATAGGTATGTAATATAGAATTATTTATAAAAAATGATGCAGCTGTATTATATAAAAAATATTTGTTTTCATTTATATTTAATTTTGGAAAAGGGGGATTTCCTTGAATGAACCTGACGACAACAAGAAGGCGCTTATAAGATTCTATCCCGGCGAGTTTGCAGATAAAGACCTTGAGAAAGAGTATGAAGAGTATGAGTTTAAAAATGCTGTTAAGTATATAAAACCTGTTTTATTGTTCTCAGGGTTGTTATACTTTTCGTTTATAATACCGGATTTCTTTTTAATAAAAAACATGTTTGTATACAGGTTTATATTGCTTAACCGTTTTGCTTTTCTTACGCTTGTATTTTTGTTTATGCTTAGGGTTAAGCAGATAAAGACTTATTTAACTTATCTCAAATGGGTTAATGTTTACGAGGTAATATTGCCGCTTTTCTTCTTTAGCATTTTAATGCTTTACGAAACCCCTGATTTTTTGATTCAGACTTTTGGGCTGATAATCATAATATTGGGAATTTTTCTTGTGCCAAATAAGTTGATAAATATGATTTTAATATCAGTATTTTCATCACTGGTATTTTTTGTAATATCATTTTTCAAATTCAGGTCGATTCCATTTAATGAGTTTTCCGCCGCAGTCGTATATGTGTTGCTGATAATTGCGATAAGTATAGTCTCAACTTGCCGAACGAACTATTATAAAAGAAAGCAATACCTAAACCAAATGAAACTTATGAATTTATCCGTAACAGACAACCTGACAGGAATTTATAACAGAATGAAATTTAACGGGGAATTAGAAAAAGAAATAAATATCAGCCGGAGGTACAGGACTGAATTTTCTTTGATTTTATTTGACTTTGATGACTTTAAGACGGTAAATGACAAATACGGGCATCTTATGGGTGATAATCTGCTTATTGAAGCTGTCAGACTGGTAAATAATTCCATTAGAGTTTCCGACACTTTTGCAAGGTGGGGAGGAGAAGAATTTGTAATACTTTTGCCCCATACAGGACTGGATAGGGCCATGGAATTGGCAGAAAGACTAAAAGTGAAAATTTGTGAACACAGTTTTGAACAAATAGGAAAAATTACGTGCAGCTTTGGTGTAACGTCATATAGAGAAGGGGATAATATTGAAACAATAATGCAAAGAGTTGACAACCTGCTTTATGCTGCCAAACTAAAAGGAAAAAATTGTATAGTGGGAGGATGATTAAGTAGGAAAAGGGGCACTCCTCTTTGGGTGAGTACCCCTTATTACTTGCCTTATGGTAAATACAGCTGGGACTGGGGTATTATTTCTTTAGCCTGGCTGGCGCTTGACCACAGAAGTTTTGCAACTGCCTGCCCGCCATTTTCATAATATTCAACGGTGATGTCATATTTTTGTCCGGCAACCAAATCTATTGAACCTGTTTTTTCCTCCGCACTATGATCGGACCAATGGTCAATGACAAGCTTTCCGTTTATCCATACACGAATCCCGTCATCGGAAATTGTATGGAATGTGTACTTTTCTGTGTAAAGCGGCTGTATCTGTCCGGTCCATCTGACTGAAAAGGTGTCTGTGCCAATTGAAGAATCAGGAGAACCATAGTCCCAGTTGAAATCTATAACAGGGTCAGTTCTGGCTAGCTTGAAGGCATCAGCTGAAAGTGCCATGTCATCATAGTAATATCCTGTAAGACCGACTCCGTTTCCGAAGGTTGCAGCTTTGACCGGAGAAGTTGCTGCCGACTCATTGCCTGCTGCATCATATGCCTTTACGGTATACTCATATGCAGTACCGGCTGTAAGTTCGGTGTCGCTGTAAGTTAACCCATTTGTAACAGTTGCAACCTGTGTTCCATTCCTGTATACCTTATATCCTGCCACACCGACATTATCAGTAGAAGCGCTCCAGCTTATGTCGATCCGGTTGGAGGAAACCGGCTTCACTATCAGATTTGAGGGTACGCTGGGAGCTTGTTTATCTGATTGTACGGCAGGATACCCGAATATTTTGCACTCACGGATGCTTGCCCAGCATCCCGGTTCAAGGCCAGTCACAGTTACACGTACATATCTGACAGGAGTTATTGAAATATCATCCTTTTGAACCTGTTGAGCGCTGGTATTGCCGGTCCTGTCCGCAACGGTGATCCAAAGTGAGCCATCAAGAGAAGCTTCTATTTTATACTTATATACCTTAGCTTCTTTTTCCCAGGTTATTTCCGAACCTGTCAGCCTGTATTCGCCGCCGAGGTCAACCATCCACCAGTGTCCTGTATTTCCGTTGTTTGCACACCAACGGGTATCCAGATTGTTGTCATTTGCCTTTGAAGCAGTATTGCCAGTTTCTTCGCTGCTGGCTGTTGCGGTTTTGCCATAAGCGATATTGGTTATCTCCGGTGTATGCGTTGCAGCAGATACAGCAGCACTCCGCGCTGAATTATTTCCTGCCGCATCGAAGGCGGATACCGCGTATTTATATACAGTTGCAGGCTGAAGTCCTGTATCGTTATAAGTTGTGCCGTCTGTAACGGTAGCGATATGTTGGCCGTTTCTGTAAACCTTGTATCCTGCTACGCCAACATTGTCTGTTGATGCATTCCACTTGAGGTTAATTTGGCTTGTTGAAACAGGTGTTGCAGTCAAACCGGTAGGCACTGAAGGAGCCCGTGTATCTTTTAAAGCAGGAGAATCGCTGAAGATTTTGAAATCCCAGAAACTTGCCCAGCAACCTGCTTCCAGGCCTGTGACAACTACACGCACATAGCGTGCTGACTTCGATTTAAAGCTGTCAGTCTGAACCTGCTGGGTGCTGGTATTGTTTGTTTTGTCCAGTAAAACAAACCATTTTGATCCATCAATTGAACCTTCGATTTTATACTTATAAACTTTGTTTGGGAACTCCCAGGCAATTTGGGCACCGGTAAGGTTGTAAACGGCGCCAAGGTCAACCATCCACCAGTGGCCTGGTTCCTTATCGTTTGCGCACCAGCGGGTATCAAGCTTTCCGTCGTTTCCATGGGATGCAGGATTCCAGGATTCCTGGCTGTCAGCAACAGCCGTTTTGTTCAAAGCCACATCCGTTCCCTTGATAATTGTGGTTTCGCCCGCAATTTCAATTTTATCAACTGTAACGTATTTGTTTTTTGATTTCTTGTTCTTTGACCCGGATACCTCCACCTCAAGCTTGTGGGTTCCGTTCTTTAACTCGGGACTGATGTAAATCAGCACATTGCTTTTATGCTCTTTTGAATAGAGATCAACCTTTGTGCTGCGTCCGTCAATTTTGATAAATGCTATACCGTGGTCCGGACCTGTCGTTCCGTAAACTTTTATTTTTGTTCCTGAAAATTTGACTGAAAAACTGGAATTCTTTTTATTTGATTTGTGAATGTCGTTGTTATAAGCTCCTGCCACATTCTGTTCATATTTCCAGGAACCTTTGTACGTGATAAGACTGTCAGAATCATTGACAGTAATGTAATCTTCATCGTCAATAATTATTGTTCCGCTATCTTCGTCCGGATGAACCCTGCATCCTAAAATACTTGCTATGAACTTAATTAATACTATTGTCTTATTAGTATTAGAGTTTTTGAATATGTCCGTTTCAATTTCATTTCCGTTTATAGTGACCTTTTTATTTTTCATGTCAATTACAACTATCATACCGTCTTTAGTAATAGTTATTACATTTGTTTTTGAATTGTAGCTTAGTTCTGCTTTTAGTCCCTTGGATATTGGCTTCACCGGGAGCTGGAAATTGCCGTATTTAATTACAGGCGAATCCTCCCATTCAAATTCTTCTCCGTTTACAAAAATTGAAATAGAATTATCATTATACGTTTTCTTAAGGTTGATAATATTTTGCAGGATTTCATACCGCTTTTTGGGATTTCTCATCCACTTTTCCAGTTCATTTCTCAGTTTTTTTAATTCCTGAATATATTTTGTTTCCCATTTGTTGTTGCTTTTATAGTTTTTTGCAAACACTGCTGTTGTACATGTTGATAAAACCAACAGCAAGGAAATAAGAATGCATAGAAACTTTTTCACAGAAAAGCCCCCCTTCGTTTTTTCCGTATAAATTACGGATTAAGTTTAAATTAATCTGTTACACATAACATTTTTTATCCGGCAACTAGTAAAACGCGTTAACTATGCCTTTAATCTTCCTCACTTAATATATTATTCGAAAATAAATGCAAATTGTGGGAAAGAAGGTAAAGTGTAATTAAAGTGTAATTGGTGTAATTTAAGTGTAACTGGACTGTAATAATATTCAAGTATATACAGTTTTATGTAGCATTATTCAGAGATAATCTGCCATGAACGATAAAGTTTGGATGTATATGCACCCTTAACCATTAATGGAATAGTAATATCCAGGTATAATTTAATATCCGCATGAAAATACTAACCGTTGAAGGATGTTATTACTAATGAGATTTGGGAGAATACCATGGAAAAAGTACATGAACCTGAATGGTTTATAAAGGCAAGAAATGTTATATATTATATTCTAAGCGTTATAGAAGTTATTTTAGCTTTTCGCCTTATTTTTAAACTTTTGGGTGCAAATCCCCGTAACGGTTTTGTTTCTTTTTTGTACACATTGACAAGTGTATTTGTAGCGCCTTTTAACGGAATATTCGCTCCTTTTGTTACGGAAGGAGCGGCAACGGCTTTTGTAGTAGAACCGTCCACAATTATTGCCATGATTGTTTATGCGATACTTGCCAGAGGAATTATAAGCCTTATAAAACTTAATTTGTCAGGAAAAGAAAACAAGGGAGAACAGCATTGATATTGCCGGCAATAAGCAGGCAATCCTGCCATAAATTACATGCCGTAAAATGATGAATAAAAGAAGGGTTTAAACCGTTTAATCTCGAATAAAATTATTAAAAAACTGAATCTTAATCTTATGGGGTTAAAATGTTAAAAAGGTTTACGGTGACAATAGCTGTTATCCTGACGTTCCTTTTTGCATTTATCAGCGGTTTAAGATATTATATAAAACCATACTCCGGAGGCTATAAATTTAAAAAATTGAATACGGAATCTGTAATGATATTTGCCGAACAGGATGAATTTAACTTTCGGCCCATTGCAGGAGGAACCTTCATTCAATGGTGGCTGGTCAAAGATTGGGACGATGAAAAATGGACAAGTGAATTAAATATATTGAAGGAAGCGGGAATGGAATATATTGTCCTGACGCCGACTGCATTCTATAAGGCTGATAAGGTGAAGGGAGAGGGCAGAACATACACTTTGTACCCGTCAAGCAGCGAAGGTTTTGAGGTGATGCAGGACGGTAGCGGCAACAAATATCACGACATTGTGGACGCGTGCCTCAGAAATGCTGAAAAAGCGGGAATGAAAGTTTTTCTCGGCCTTAACTTCAGTGAAGACTGGTGGTCAAAAAGACGCGATGTAGACTGGATTTTTGCACGAATGAGGGAAGGTAATACAGTAGCTGACGAGTTATGGGACTTGTACCGTGATAAATACCCGAACGCTTTTTATGGATGGTACTGGACCTGGGAAGTGGACAACGGCTATTTTAAGAATCTGGATTTTTCGGGTTCGAAAAGAATTCTTGCAAATGCAATAAAAATCCATTTGGACCATTTTGATGCTACAGGCAAGCATCTTCCGTTCATGCTGGCTCCCTATATGGACTGGAGGCTGGGCACGCCCAGAGGTTATGCTAAAATGTGGGAATATGTATTTGAGAATTCAGGATTAAAGGAAGGGGACATTTTTTGCCCGCAGGACTCTATAGGGGCCGGTGGCCTTAATAAGGGCAATTATGCAAAGTGGTTTTCCGAACTGAAAAAAGCTGTTGACACAAAGCCGGGACTTAGGTTTTGGGCGGATATTGAGACCTTTGATATACATGATTGGACCTCCATAACGATTAATGACTTCGTAGAAAAAATGGAAAAACTGCAACCTTATGTGGAAAACTTTATAGCCTTTTCCTACAGCCATTACTATAGCCCTAATATTACAAATCCTGGTTTCCATGAGACTTACCTGGACTATGTAATGAACGGGATAGTGGAAAACAACCCGCCGAGTGCTCCAGAAAGCGTAGCAGCGCATATAGAGGGCATCAGAACGGTGATTCTGAACTGGAATCCTTCTGAGGATGATACAGGGGTTTGCGGTTATTATGTTTACCGTAACGGAGTGCTGATAGCAAACAATCAGGTAAAAAGAAAAGATGGAACAGAAGGGACAGAAACGGCTCCTGCAAGTTTACGGGACACATTGCCGGAAAAAGGGAAGGAATTTGTCTATGAAGTCCAGGCATATGATTTTGCGGGCAATTTATCAGAAAAATCGGATAAGGTGATGGTTATAGCAGAATAAATTTATTATTCAAAAAATACGATTGAAAAATAACTGGTTGTATTGCTGCCGCCGGTGCCTGTTATCCTTGCCGAGTTGCTGTGATCCAATACGGCCATGCTGTCTGCGCCTTCCTTGTCCATGGCTTTAAGCAGAGCTATGATGGACGGAGGAGAATCGAGATTGTCATTGCCCATGCGGCTAAGGGTTGCAAGATTCCTGGTTTTAATTGCTTCCAATGTGATTTCATCCATTTTATCCGCCTTTTCAACCGGGAGGTAGTGGGAGAAGTCGATTGACGCTATGATTATGTAATTTTTACCTTCTACAATACTTTCAATTTTCTCGCCAAGGGTTACGGAGTTTTCAAGGCCTAGATCACCATGCAGCAAAATCGGCAGGATTTTCGATTCCGGGAGAAAATATTTTATATAGGGCACAAGTGAGGAGACGGAATGCTCCTCCTCAAGGAGTTTGAAATTCGAACCGGCTCCGCACTCATTTTCAATTTGTTTTACTAATTCCCCGTCAGCATCAAGAATCCCGTAGGGTGTTTCCCAACCCCACGAGCCCGTGTGGATTTTTGTGTTACCAAGCCTCTTATGGTTTGGTGCAATTACCACAACCAATTCTATGTCAGGATTTATGGATGCGACTGTTTTAAAGAACGATGCGATAATTTTGCCGGCAAGAAGGTGGTGGGGGATGATGCCGCCTTTGATGGCTCCATCCCCAATCTGCTCAACATGTTTTTCAACTGCCGTATTTACTGATAATTTAAAATCCTTGTCAATATAGTTGATACATTTTAAGTTTTCAGAGTGTATTTGTCTTGCACGTTGCTCGAGCTGCGCACTTTTTATGGTATTTTCAACTGCATTTTCCGCAGAGTTTTCTGTACCCCCGTCATGAAAGAGAGCCACAGTAATACAAGCTACTAAGACCAGAGCAACTGCAAGCAGCGGCTTTTTCATATTTTACCGGCCTCTCTACAATGTCATTTCATTTCAATAATCCAGACAAATATTTCAAGGTGCGTTACTTGTGAACTTTCACCTGCGTTTTTTCAGCAAATGCAGCTACATCGCTCAGATAGTGTTTCATAAGGGCATTATCAGCAGTAAATTCTCCGGACATTACTGCTCTTGCGTAGTATACAATCTTGCGGTCTTTATGGTATTTCCTGCTGTAATAAAACCCGAATGTGACCTTTTGTCCTTCAACCGCATCAGGATACCAGCTGTCTTCCTCCATGGGAAGGCCGGAAACAAACCTCAGGCATGAAGGTAGCACATCTGTAATTTCATAATATCCGTCAGGTGCATTTTCACTAAATTTTGGGCTAAGTGTTATTTTTATAAGGTCTGACTGCCTGAAAACCGTTGTAACATTTGCATTTACACTATATGCCCTGCTTAGTTCTATCAATTGGTTACTGCCAGGCAGGAGGTCCTTCATGGGGCTTATAAACCTTGAAGTTACGGCAATGTCGCCATCAACATTATAGAACTTTATTTTTTCAAGCTTTTCCGGCGTAAGAATCAACTGGAACTTTTCAAACTTGTTCAAAGTAACATCCTTTTTCTCTCCGTCAATCTCATAAGAGAATTTACCTGTCATACTTATTTCAGGTATGTGGTT
>DULF01000199.1 GCA_012840535.1 Clostridiaceae bacterium | reverse complement strand
CTGTATAATGTGCTTGATGTTTAGGATAATATGAAAATTTAAATCTTATGTTAACTGTAAATTTTAGTAGGTCGAACAGTGACTTAGGTCACTGATTTAATACAATATTAATTGTACAAGGAGTGTCAGATAAGGACGATCAAAAGGTGACGCCCCTCGAAGAGGAGTGTCACCTTACATCAGAGGAGGAACTATGGAATATTTTGCTGGAGAATACGATGTTGCGGTAGTCGGAGCCGGACATGCAGGCTGTGAAGCTGCACTGGCCTGCGCAAGGCTTGGCTTAAAAACAATTATTTTTTCCATCAATCTTGACAGCATTGCAAATATGCCCTGCAATCCCAATATAGGAGGGACTTCAAAGGGTCATCTTGTCAGGGAGATAGACGCCCTTGGCGGTGAAATGGGCAAAAATGCCGATAAAACCTTTATACAGTCAAAGGTTTTAAATAAAGCAAAGGGGCCTGCTGTGTTTTCTTTGCGCGCCCAGGTGGACAGAAGACAATACCAGATTGAGATGAAAAACACGCTGGAAAAACAGGAAAACCTTGATATAAGGCAGGCGGAAATAGTTGAGATTATCACCTGTGAGGATGCCGGCGGAAGAAAAAGGATAAGTGCCGTTAAGACCCATACAGGCGCAATTTTCAAGTGCAAGGCCGCCATCCTTACAACGGGGACATATCTAAGAGGCAAGATATTTATCGGCGATGTGAGTTTCGAAGGAGGGCCCGACGGGCTTTTTCCGGCAAATAAGCTGTCTGAAAGCCTTAAGAAAAACGGAATTGAATTAATGAGGTTTAAAACCGGAACGCCGGCAAGAATAAACAAAAGAAGCATAGACTTTTCCAAGATGACGGAACAGCCAGGTGATGACGTAATTGTACCATTTTCCTTTGAAACTGAGGATATTGAAAAGGAACAGGTTTCCTGCTGGTTGACATATACAAATGAGAGAACCCATAAAATCATAAGGGATAATTTGCACAGATCTGCTTTGTTTGGCGGAATGATAGAAGGTATAGGCCCAAGGTACTGCCCTTCAATAGAAGACAAAGTTGTAAGGTTTGCAGACAGGGAACGGCACCAGGTGTTTGTTGAACCAATGGGTTTAAATACCCAGGAGATGTACCTGCAGGGGATGTCCACCAGTCTTCCGGAGGATGTGCAGCTTGAAATGATCAGGACACTGCCGGGCCTTGAAAATGCTAAAATAATGCGCAGCGCGTACGCAATAGAGTATGATTGCATAGATCCCACGCAGTTAAAGCTTTCTCTTGAGTTCAGGAATATAGAAGGACTTTTCGCCGCGGGGCAGATAAACGGAAGCTCAGGTTACGAGGAGGCCGCTGCCCAGGGATTGATGGCCGGAATAAACGCGGCAAGGAAAATCATGGGCAAGGAACCGGTTGTCATTGACAGGTCCCAAGGATATATAGGCGTTTTGATAGATGACCTTGTAACAAAAGGTACTAACGAACCTTACAGGATGATGACTTCGAGGGCGGAATACAGGCTGCTTTTGCGCCAGGATAACGCCGACCTGAGACTTACCCCAATAGGATATGAAATAGGCTTGATAAGTGAAGAAAGGTACAGGAAGTTCCTGGATAAAAAACAGAAAATAGAAAAGGAAATAGAGAGGCTTAAGGAAACTACCATACCGCCCAGCGAAAAGTTAAATAAACTTCTTGAGAGAAAAAACAGTTCACCAGTAAAGAGCGGTATCAAGCTTGCAGATCTTTTAAGGAGGCCTGAAATCACATATGAGGACCTGGAGGAGATAGATGAAAACAGGCCTGATTATTGCAAGGATATGACAAAATCCATAAACAGGGCTATTGTAGAACAAATTAATATCAGCATCAAGTATGAAGGGTATATAAAAAGACAAATGCTTCAGGTAGAGCAATTTAAAAAGCTCGAGAACAAAAAAATTCCTGAAGACATTGATTACCGCGAATTGCGGGGGTTGAGTACCGAAGCCAAGCAAAAATTGGAGAAAGTAAGACCTGAATCTGTGGGGCAAGCCTCCAGAATATCAGGAGTTTCTCCTGCCGATATATCGGTGCTGCTTATTTACCTTGAACAGTTGAAAGGGAAAGGTGAAGAGTGATATGCAGGAAGAATTAAGGTCCATTCTTGTGGAAGGTGCCGGAAAATACGGTATAACACTTGACGAGGAAGAAGTTAATACTTTTTTTATGTATGCCCGCCTATTAAAAGAATGGAATAAAAAAATAAACCTTACTGCCATAGAAGAAGGCAGGGATATTATTATTAAACATTTTATTGATTCTTTAAGCATTGTCCCCTTTTTAAAGCCTTACGAAAGCTTGATTGATGTAGGCACAGGCGCGGGTTTTCCCGGTATTCCGGTAAAAATCGCATTGGAAAACATAAATGTGGTTTTGCTTGACTCCCTGGAAAAAAGGATTAACTTCCTGAATACCGTAATCAGCGAAACGGGTATTACAGGTATAAAGGCAATACATGGAAGAGCCGAGGATTTTGGAAAGGACGTCTCATACAGGGAAAAGTTTGACGTGTCTGTAGCCAGGGCCGTAGCAAATTTACCGGTTCTCCTTGAATACTGCCTCCCTTTCGTAAAGGTAGGCGGAATTTTCATTGCTATGAAAGGCAGCAATCTCGAAGAACTTGACAGTTCAAGAAAAGCGCTGGACGTCCTGGGCGGTGAGATTGAGAAAGTCGAACAATTCTCACTTCCTTTTGATGATATCAGGAGAAGTGTAATAATTATAAAAAAGTTACGACACACGCCGACAAAATATCCAAGAAAAGCAGGAAAACCTTCAAAAGAACCGTTGATATAGCCCGTAAAACATAGTAAAATAGCGCATTACGGCGAACGAATATTAAAGTAAAAAAAAGGATATGACCATCCCTTTGGAGAATAAAAATAATGCAAAAACCGCTGACAAATTAATGATATAAATTTATAAATTCTTAATTACGAGGGATGGTGCATAAGATGTTAGAAAACAGGTTACAGATTTCAAAACCCGAGAGACAGGAAGAGCCAAAAAACATAACCTATATTCCTATCGAAAATATCAGGCCAAATCCGTACCAGCCAAGAAAACAGTTCAACAAAGCGGCCCTTGAAGAACTTTGCGAGTCAATAAAACAGTATGGGGTTCTTCAACCTATAAATGTCAGAAAAATAACAAATACCCACTACGAACTTGTAGCAGGCGAGAGAAGGCTTAGAGCGGCTACAATGGCTGGACTGAAAGAAATTCCTGCAATTATTATTAATGTTGATGATAATGATTCTGCTGTAATGGCTTTGATAGAAAATCTCCAACGAGAGGGCTTAAGTTACATGGAAGAAGCCGAAGGGTATTACCACCTTATAACCGAACACGGCTTTACACAGGAAGAACTGGCCCAGAAAATCGGTAAAAGCCAGTCTACTGTCGCAAACAAAATACGCCTGCTTAAACTGTCTCCTCTAATTAAGAAGATACTTGCAGACAACAATTTGACCGAAAGGCATGCCAGGGCCCTTTTAAAACTGCACGATGAGCAGCTCCAGCTCCGCGTTTTGAAACGGGTCTGTGAAAAAGGGCTGAACGTTAAAAAAACCGAGGAACTTGTAGAAAAGACAATTGAAAAGTATTCTTCCGAACAGCCTAAGAAAGTTCCTGAGAAAAAGCTCAGCAAAACAATTAAAGATATAAGGATATTTGTCAATACCATAAAACAGGCGATAGAAATTATGAAGAAGGCGGGTGTAAATGCAAAAGCTGCCCAATTGGACAGGGGAGAATATGTTGAATTTATCGTCAGGATACCCAAAAACAAGGCTTATAAATAAAAATACACAATTGAAAGAAGTAAATCGGGCATTTTAGCAAAAAGGATGAAAATATGGGACAAAAAGGGCCAAGCAGGGATTAATCCCTTTATCGGCTCTTTTTTTATAATTTTTTACAGGTAAACATAAAACCTTAAAGCAGATGTGCGTTTATGGAAGCTTTGTTATTGCAATGACATGAAAATGGTGCTAATATGGTTAATAATTACTGTTAAATGCAATAAATAGGGGGTAAATTATGAAAAAAGTTGTTGCATTGTTGTTTTTTTTGATTTTCACATTCTGCCTGGTTTCTGCAGTAAATGCGGATAGTTCCAAAGAAAGCCCTAAAAAAATTGCAATTTCATTCAGGGTCGGCGATGAGTTTCTACTAATCAACAATAAATACGTACAAGTCCAGAAACCTTTTGTTGTAAACGATGTTACACTTGTCCCGGTAAGGGTAATAACCGAAGCTTTTGGAGCGGAAGTTAAATGGAACGGAGAAGAGAAAAGTGTTTTGCTGAAGTACGAAGACATAAATATCAAATTGGTGATCGGAAGCAAAAAGGCAGTGGTCAACGGAGTTGAAACAACCCTGCAGGAAGCCCCGGTACTCCAAAACGGCACAACCATGGTGCCCCTACGTTTTATATCTGAAAACTTTGGCGCTGATGTTACGTACATAGATGAAACCAAGGAGATAAAAGTTGTGAAGATAATTGCATCCCCCCACAGCGTCAGAGACTTGAGGCTTATTCTCAGGAGATCAGAGAAGGAAAGAATGGGAGACAGCTATTATAACTGGTCAATTTCATTCCCGAAGGAGCTTGATTTAGAATACAGGAATTTTAAAGGATCGTACTATGAATTCTGTGCTAAAGACGGTTCATATACCTTGTCGGTTACAACGGGAAATTTGCCGGATCCATTGGATTATGTCCAATACTCTATGAAGAATGGTGAGCTCAAAAAGTACACTATTTTAAAAGAGGGCATGTTCAGGAATGAAGACGGTGACGAGTATGTGTACTTCTCATGGAAGGATGGATCATCTGCCTGTGAATACCGTGCGTTTAATAAAAATAACATTCTGTTTGAGGTAAGGCTCAAAGTAAATGACTACAATAACTACATAGGCAACGACAAGTTCAGGAAGCTTATGGATTCCTTCCGTCTTGTATTTCCTGATGATGGCACGGCAGAGGACCTTTCTGATGTCGATTCAAAAAATTACAGGATTTACCAGGACAAAACCCTTGGATGGTCTTTTGCATTTCCTGCCGAAGTAGATGCATATCCGGAAAATAAAGCTGGAAACTATGTCTTTTTAACAGATACTCCATATTATATATTAAGAAACATCCAATATGAGATAGAAATGTATTCAATAGAAGAAGGCATGACCCTTGATAAATTTTTTGAGAAGCAGATAAAAGAAATAAAAGATTATTATAACCCTGAAGTTTTCGAAATACTTGAGCAGAAGGACGGTACAATTGGCGGCGTCAGGTCAAAGGAGCTTGTAATAAGAAAGAAACAAGATGGCAGTACGCGTATCTATAAATATTTCTATATATTCGGAGAAAAATACAGGTATGTAATTTGCTATTATATGTGGGAAAGTGATTACAATAATCCGGATTTTAGAAACAAGTTTGAGTATGCCGTAAAAAGTTTCACGTTCACGGAACCTGACGAGAGTGAAACAGGAAAACTAACAGATCCTAAATTTGCAGACAGGGTAAGCAGTTTTATGAAGTTATCAAACGATGAATATAAATGGTCATTTGAAATTCCCTCAACATGGAAACCTCACCCTGACACTAACTGGAAAACAATAGTACTATATGGTGGTGACAAATATGGTGTTAGGGTTGATTTGTATGTATTGGAGAATATAACCTATGATGAATGTGTTTATAACTATGAGAATCATGAAGGAATAAAAGCATCGATAGAAAATGGTGGGTACAAAAGAATCGTAGAGGAGGAGGTACATGAAAAGGGCGCAACTATTAAAAAATATGTAACTAATCAGTATGATTTAATACGTGAATACAGATATGTAATATCAAAGAACGGTTTAGTATATATTTTTCTAATGACTTTACCGGAAGACTATGTGGGCCCGAAAAATGTACAGCTTCTGGACAAAATCTGGAAGTCCTTGTCACTCGACTGACATGCAGGCGGTTGGAACGTATACACAGGGGTGCGGTTTCCCGCGCCCTTTTATTTTTCTGGACAGTTTCCGAAAAGTTTATTAAAATTATATCTATACGTATACATGTATAAGCAAAAATTTACGTGCAATGGCTATAATAGATTAGGAGGGCCTTCCCTCTTACCTATAACCCATTACCTCGCACCCGCGAGCGTAGGCGAGTAAAAAGAGGATTTCCCTCTTACCCATAACCCATTACCTCGTACCTGCGAGCGTAGGCGAGTAAAAAGAGGATTTCCTCATACCTATAACCCATTACCTCGTACCTGCGAGCGTAAGCGAGTATAGATTGGAGTGAAGTGGTTATATGCCAGATACAAATGAAGTGAAGGACCAGAGGATAATTCCGGTTAATATTGAAACTGAAATGAAAAAGTCCTTTATAGATTACGCCATGAGCGTTATAGCTGACCGGGCACTACCGGATGTAAGGGACGGTTTGAAGCCTGTGCACCGGAGAATACTCTATGCTATGTATTTGCTTGGCTTTACGCCGGACAAGCCATACAGGAAATGTGCCACCACTGTCGGTGAGGTCCTGGGTAAGTTCCATCCCCACGGTGACGCGGCGGTCTACGAAAGTTTGGTTCGCATGGCGCAGGATTTCTCTCTCAGGCATACGTTGATAGACGGGCACGGCAATTTCGGTTCAAGGGACGGAGACCCTCCTGCCGCCATGAGGTATACGGAAGCAAAGCTTGCGAAAATCGCAATGGAGATGCTTGCGGATATAAATAAGGATACTGTTGATTTTAAACCTAACTTTGATGAACATGAAATGGAACCCGTTGTCCTGCCCTCAAGGTTTCCAAACCTGCTTGTCAACGGGTCGACAGGTATAGCCGTCGGAATGGCTACCAACATACCTCCCCACAACCTTGGCGAGGTCATTGACGGTATTTGTGCCGTAATCGACAACCCGGACATAACTATAGATGAATTGTGCAGATACATTAAGGGGCCTGATTTCCCCACAGCAGGCATAATAGTTGGAAAGCGTGGAATAAGGGAAGCTTTCAAAACAGGCAAAGGCAGGATAGTTGTAAGAGGCAGGGCGGAAATTGAGGAATACAAGGGAGGCAGGTACCGCATTGTAATTAAGGATCTGCCGTATCAGGTCAATAAGGCAAGGCTCATTGAGAAAATAGCGGATCTGGTTAAAGAAAAAAAGCTTGAAGGTATCTCGGACTTGCGTGATGAGTCTGACAGAAACGAACAGGTAAGGATAGTAATTGAATTAAAAAGAGATGCCAACGCCAATGTTGTGCTTAATAATTTATATAAGAATACACAGCTTCAGGATGCTTTCAGTGTGAATATGCTGGCCCTTGTACAAAAGGAAGACGGAAAATATGAGCCACAGGTGCTTAACCTGAGACAAGCCATAGATTATTATATCAAGCACCAGGTAGATGTCATTAAAAGAAGGACGAAGTTTGAGCTGGATAAGGCCGAGGCAAGGGCCCATATCCTCGAAGGGTTGAAAATAGCAATTGATAACCTGGATGAGGTAATTAAAATTATCAGAAGCTCGAAAACAGAGGCTGTGGCAAAGCAAAGGCTGACAGAGAGGTTCGGTTTAAGTGACAAGCAGGCACAGGCTATAGTGGATATGAGGCTTGGAAGACTTACAGCCCTGGAAAGAGAGAAGTTGGAGCAGGAGTACAATGAGCTTATTGACAAGATTAAATACTTCAGGGAAGTCCTTGCAAATGAACATCTCGTGTTAAATATAATCAAGGATGAACTGACAGTAATCAAGAACAAGTACGCAGATGAAAGAAGAACAGAAATTACAGCCGATGAAGAGGATATAGATATAGAGGATTTGATACAGGAAGAGGAAAGCGTGATTACACTGACCCATTTCGGGTATATAAAGAGGCTTCCCGCTGACACTTATAAGAGCCAGAAAAGGGGAGGAAAAGGTGTAGCAGCATTAAGCACGAGAGAAGAAGACTTCGTTGAAACCCTTTTTACGACTTCGACCCATAACTTTATACTATTCTTCACAAACAAAGGCAAGGTATACAGGCTTAAAGCCTATGAGATACCTGAAGCCGGACGGCAGGCAAAAGGTACGGCGATTGTCAACCTTCTTGAGCTTGACCCCGACGAAAGGGTTGAAACAGTAATACCAATTCCAGAATTTAAAGAAGGCCAGTACCTCATTCTTGCCACAAAAAGCGGAATTGTAAAGAAAACAGACCTGATGGAATATGCCAACATAAGAAGAGGTGGCCTTACAGCCATTGTTTTAAAAGAAGGCGATGAACTGATCGGCGTCAGGCTTACGGACGGCACAAAGGATATTATTCTTGTCACCAGGAAGGGAATGTCCATAAGATTTAATGAATCGGATGTCCGCCCGCTTGGACGTGTTTCACAAGGCGTAAGGGGAATAAAACTTGAAGACGGCGATTATGTTATAGGAATGGGAGCAACAGTAGAGAACGCGACAAGCCTTCTTGTTGTCACTGAAAACGGCTTTGGGAAGAGGACGGATCTTGACGAATATAAGGTACAGTCAAGAGGAGGCAAGGGAATTCTTACTTACAGGGTAACCGAAAAGACAGGGGAACTCGCGGGCATAAAACTGGTTGATGAAAAAGATGATATAATTCTGATAACTTCCAACGGTACATTAATCAGAATCAACGCTGCCGATGTAAGTCTCCTTGGAAGAGCAACGCAGGGCGTAACACTTATGAGGACGGACGATGACAACAAGGTGGTTGGCGTGGCGAGGATAATCAGTGAAGATGACGATGATGAGGATTAAGACTGAAGTTCGCATGCAGAAAGTTCTGCAGGAAAAATTTTTTAAAAAAAAGCTGTTGACAAAATGAACAACAGCGTGATAATATAAAAAAGCCGCTCGTTGAGAGCGGCAAAATATTGGACCTTGAAAAGTAAACAGTGTAGAAGGAACTCGTTGATTTACATCGGGTAATGGGTAAGAGGTTGGAGGTAATGGGTAAAACCGTTACAAAACTTAAATCCATGCCTGACTTTGAGCAAAGCTAGTAATTAGTGAGTCAAGAGGCTCTCG
>DULF01000198.1 GCA_012840535.1 Clostridiaceae bacterium | reverse complement strand
GTTGTTAAACATGGATTGTATAAAGAATATTACAATCCTGAGGAATTGGTAAAAAAGCTGCATGACAACAACATATATGTAATTGGCAGAATAGTCTGTTTTCTTGACAACGGCCTTGGTACCAAGAGACCTGACCTTGCTATAAAGAAGACAAACGGAGAGCCATGGAAGGAAGGCAAATGGGGAATATGGGTGAATCCATACTATGATGAAGTAAAAAAATACAACCTGGATATTGCAAAAGAGGCTGCTGAAAAGGGGTTTGATGAGATCCAGTTTGATTATGTGCGTTTCCCTTCAGGTACAGGTGACCGTGTTGATTATGGGAGCGATGTGCCTTCAAAAGCTGATGCGATATGTGAGTTTTTGGATATGGCAAATAAAGAACTTGGAGAAGAAATGGGCGTAATGGTTTCTGCAGATGTTTTTGGTATAATATGTATAGACCAGAATACACGCAACACTATTGGGCAGGATCTGGAGAGAGTGGGGAAGAATATTGATTACATATGTCCAATGGTATATCCGTCCCATTATGCCAATGCTTCAAACCACTACACTGGCAACGGCGTGGGATCGAAAATTAACGGGATACTTTTTACCGCTCCGGACCTGGAACCGTACAAAGTAATATATAACACCTTGATTATAGCGAAGGACAGGATTTCAAAAGTAGGGGATTACAAGGCAAAAGTAAGGCCATATCTTCAGAGTTTTACTGCAAAATACCTTCCAAAGGGATATTTCATAGAGTACGGAGCAGAGGAAGTTAAGCAGCAGATAAAAGCAGTATACGATGCCGGGTACGATGAATGGATTCTTTGGAACAGCGAAAATATTTATCCGTGGGGAGTATTTGAAAAAAGCAGTAATTAATTTGTTCACTATTTGTGGCACTAATTGCATATGACATTAATACGCCTAAACCTTATAATGGTGTTAGGCAAGACAATTCCAGTAAAGAACAAACTAATATGCGGGGGTTTTTCATGGACAAAGCAAAAAAAGGGATAGTGGGCCTTATCGTTCTTATTTCAATTATTTTCAGTATTATGTTTTCAGCCTGCACAAAACTAAATCTTTCAGCAGACCAAAACGGCGTTGTTTCAACTAATATCGACGTAATTGATGTCAACGTGACGGATGATGAAGCTGGAAACACCAATTCAACCGGTAGCACTGGCATTGCTGCTGATAACGGTAACAGCAATGAAAACAGCCAGGATAACAACAGTGCGGACAAATCCGGTGGCAATGTTAACAACGACAGCGGAGGAAATGAACCAGAGGAAAACAGTGCCGGAGATGACAAGGTTGACGTAAAGGACAGGAAAAAAATCGAAGTTAAGGCACTGTATCTTACCGGATGGACTGTAGGTCACCCGGAAAAGCTAGAACACTATATTAACCTTGCAAACTCCACGGAAATCAACTCTTATGTGGTAGATATCAAGGACGATGACGGTTATGTAGGTTATGAGTCAAATGTGCCTGCAGTAAGAGAAATCGGAGCATGGAAGAAAAAATATGATGTTGATAAGGTATTAAAAGCTTTTCACGATAATAATATACACGTTATCGGACGTATTGTCTGTTTCAAGGATCCTGTATTGTCCGGGAAGAAGCCTGAACTGGCTGTAAAGCATGTAAACGGAGGTCTATGGAAAGAGAAAAATAGCAATGGAGAGATGATTTCATGGTTAAATCCGTATGAAAAAGACTCATGGCCTTACCTGATAGAGATAGCCAGGGAAGCTGTGGAAAAGGGATTTGATGAAATACAGTTTGACTATGTCAGATTCCCCAGCGGCGACAAAAAAGTAATGGATTTCGGACAAAACAGGCCTGAAAAATACAAGACTATAAATGAATTTCTGAGGTATGCAAGAAATGAACTGCCCGGAGTAGTGCTTTCTGCCGATATATTCGGTATAGTATGTGAAAGCCCTGGTGATACGGAGGATATTGGACAATATCTTGAGACAATAGGCTTGGATATTGACTATATATCTCCCATGCTGTATCCTTCCCACTATGCCCTTGGACAGGTGGTAAACGGGATTAAGTTCCCAAAACCCGACCTTGAGCCATATGCTGTCGTATATAACAGTCTTGTTAAAGCAAAGAACCGTATATCCCAAGTTCAGGGATACAAGGCCGATGTAAGACCGTATATTCAGGATTTTACCGCGAGCTGGATTGGAGAAGGCAATTACCAGGTTTATACTGCTAAGCAGGTGAGAGAGCAGATCCAGGCGGTATATGACGCAGAATATAAGGAATGGATATTATGGGATGCGAGAAATAAATATGAAGAGGATGCTCTTCTTAAGGAATAGTATAGTTTTTTAGATCAGAATGCTTTTCAATACTTAAGGCATATACACAATTTCCTTTGGATTAAAAGAATCATCTGCGCAAATTGTTGTGCGCAGGTGTTTTTTTGCTTTTCGATACTAGGACCTATTTACTATAAAAAAAAGTTACTTATACATATTGATTTGTTCCGTATTAATGATACAATATATAGTACCAGGAAAATATTGCTACACTAAATGTGGAGATTTTATGGTAATTGCAGGCAAATAAAGAAAACTAAAGAAGAATGGAAATACAGTAATATAAGGGGGAAAATCTATGAATTTATCTGAGAATGCGGTTAAGGTTCTTGAAAGAAGGTATCTTTCTAAAGATGAAAACGGCAAGCTTATTGAAACTCCGGAGGAGATGTTTAGAAGGGTTGCGAGAGCAGTAGCCGAGGCTGACAAAGAATATTCTTCTCCTGAGGAATTAGAAGCGCTTGAGCAAGAATTCTTTGACATGATGTCAAATCTTGAATTTTTGCCAAATTCCCCGACCCTTATGAATGCAGGAAAGCCTCTTGGTCAGTTGAGCGCATGTTTTGTTCTTCCTGTAGAGGATACGATGGAAGGAATATTCGAGTCCATAAAGAATGCGGCTCTTATACATAAAAGCGGCGGAGGCACAGGTTTCAGTTTTTCAAGACTAAGGCCAAAAGGATCAGCCGTAAGATCGACCGGTGGGGTTGCAAGCGGTCCCGTAAGTTTTATGAGAGTTTTTAATGCGGCTACTGAAGCCGTTAAACAGGGGGGCACCAGGAGAGGTGCAAACATGGGTATACTTAGAGTAGACCATCCGGATATAAGGGAGTTTATCACCTGCAAGCAGGATAACGCTGATATTACGAATTTTAATATTAGTGTCGGCATTACTGAAAAATTCATGAAAGCTGTTGAAGATGACCAAGAATATGAACTCATTGATCCAAATACCAAAAAAACGATCAAGAAGGAAAGAGCCCGAGAAATATTTAACATGATTGTTGATAACGCATGGAACAATGGTGAACCTGGAATTGTATTTCTTGACAGGATAAATAAGGACAATGTAACCCCGGAACTGGGAGAGATTGAAAGCACGAATCCCTGCGGGGAGCAACCCTTGCTTCCGTATGAATCCTGCAACCTTGGTTCAATTAATTTGAGTCTTATGGTTAAAAACTCCGGAGACGGGCCGGCAGTTGATTTTGACAAATTAGGCAATACCGTGCGGAAGGCAGTCCATTTCCTTGATAATGTTATTGATGTTAACAAGTATCCTTTGCCTGAGATTGAAAGAATGACAAAAGGTACACGTAAAATAGGACTTGGAGTTATGGGGTGGGCTGATATGTTGTGCAAACTTAATATTCCCTATAACTCACAGCAAGCTTTAGAACTTGCTGAAACGGTAATGCGATTTATACGGGACGAATCCAGAAAAGCATCAATAGAACTTGCGAAGAAGAAAGGCGTATTTCCATTCTATGATAAGAGCATATATAAAGAGACGGGCATCAAGCTGCGCAATGCTACTACAACGACAATTGCCCCCACCGGCACACTCAGCATTATAGCAGGTGTATCAAGCGGAATCGAACCATTGTTTGCAATTTCATTCATAAGAAATGTTATGGATAACGATGAATTGTTGGAAGTCAATCCGATATTTAAAAAGACTGCTGTAGAGGGCGGCTTTTATTCAGATGAATTAATGCGGAGAATAGCAAAAACAGGTTCAATAAGAGATTTTCATGAAATACCAAAGACTGTACGGGATGTTTTTGTAACAGCCCATGATGTTTCACCCGAGTATCATGTCAGGATGCAGGCCGCATTCCAGAAATACACGGATAATGCTGTTTCAAAGACTGTCAACCTGCCTCACAGCGCAACAAAGGATGATGTGCGCGCTGTATTTGAACTTGCATACAAAACTAACTGCAAAGGTGTTACCCTGTACAGGGATGGAAGCAGGGAGTCCCAGGTGCTGAATATTGGAAGAGTTAATAAAAACGAAGACAACAAGGAAGCCCCCGGTTTATCAGGCTGCGGATGCACTCACATTGCACCAAGGACACGTCCTGAGATAACTACAGGTTTTACTGAAAAAGTGAGAATAGGCTGTGGAAACCTTTATATAACAGTAAATTACGATGAATACGGAATTTGTGAGGTTTTTACAAATCTGGGAAGGGGGGGAGGCTGCCCGTCTCAATCAGAAGCAACAAGCCGGCTTGTGTCCATAGCATTAAGATCCGGTATGGATGTAAAATCCCTTGTTGAGCAGTTGAAGGGGATAAGGTGCGCTACAACCATAAGGCAGCGCGGTCTTAAGGTTATGTCATGCCCGGATGCCATAGGCAGGGTTATAGAAAAAGTAATGAAGTTGCAAAACGGAAATGGCAGGGACGACGAACTAGCAGCAATAAAGAACCTAGCAGAAATGGAAAATGAAATAAACGCAACTGCAGTTGAAGGCGAAGCTGCATGTCCTGACTGCGGAAAGGTGCTTGAACATGAAGGCGGATGCGTCGTTTGCAGGAACTGTGGATATTCTAAATGCGGATAATGGTTGAAACCAGTATCGGAACAAAGTTACTCAAACCTCCTAGAAATATAGGGCAAAAGGCTGTTGCGAAAGCAGCAGCCTTTTGCCTTTAAAACAGGTTTATTGTCCGTGCGGTAAAATAATGATAATATAGTATATATTGGTTTGCTAAGTTTTTCCGTATTAAGTGAAAGTGAAGCTTATCAGATAAATAAACGGAGTGAAAAGCATATGGATCTGAATCAGATTAAAGAATTAAGTGAAAGAATTAAGGAAAACATATCCAAAGTAATAGTAGGCAAGGATGAAATAATTGACCTTATGCTTGTAGCGTTATTTTGTTCAGGGCATGTATTGCTTGAGGATGTGCCAGGAGTGGGCAAAACTATGCTGGCCAAATGCCTTGCACGGTCAATAAACTGCTGTTTCAAGCGTATTCAGTTTACCCCGGATTTGCTTCCGTCGGATTTGACCGGCATTAATTTTTTTAATCAAAAATCAGGTGAATTTGTATTCAGGCCCGGCCCGCTTTTTGCAAATATAATACTTGCAGATGAGATAAACAGGGCAACGCCCAGGACTCAGGCAAGTCTTCTTGAATGTATGGAAGAGAAGCAGATTACAATAGACGGGGAAACAAAGAATCTTGCAGAACCGTTTTTTGTAATAGCTACACAAAACCCGGTTGAAACACAGGGCACTTTTCCGCTTCCTGAAGCACAGCTTGACAGGTTTTTCATGCGCCTAAGGCCAGGATACCCTTCTAAATCTGAAGCTAAGGAAATTCTGGATAAATTTATGGACGAGAGTCCGTTCACCGGTCTTAAGAGTGTTACAAATTCAGCAGAAATTGTCGATGCGCAGAAATCTTTTACATCCGTGCTGGTAAACGACGCAATCAAGGGTTATATAGTTGATATAATTGAAGAGACAAGGAAGTGCGACAAAATATTGCTTGGAGTAAGTCCCCGAGGCAGCCTTGCGCTTATGAGAGCGTCACAGGTTATAGCGATCCAAAGGGGGAGGAGCTTTGTAACGCCGGATGACGTCAAATATGCTGCCGTACCTGTGCTTGCCCATAGGATAGTATTAAAGGGACATGCGGTTACAGGCGGAACTTTGGCTGCAGAAGCGGCAATCCGTGAGGTTTTGGACAAGGTGGAAGCTCCTGTCGAGGAGTTCCATGGTTCATAAGTTTGTGAAATTTATTGTGCATGCTTGATTTTCAGCTTATGCATTAAAAAGATATTGGGGTAATCAGTTATGGATGTTATTGCTTTGCTGGTAATATTTTTTGCGGGAATATTGTTGCAGAGTTTTTTATTTAGCAGGTATGCTTTTTACAAGCTAGACTATAAATGCGAATTCAGCATGAAGGAAGCGCATGTAGGAGATGAACTGTTTCTTGTAGAAACTGTCCATAACAGGAAGTTTTTGCCCGTTCCATGGCTCAAAGCCGATATCCATTCTTCAAGATGGCTTGATTATGCAGGAACAAAATCAGTTATTGCCCAGGAAAACAGGAGGGTAACCAGTAACTTTTACTTGAAAGGGTATCAGAGGGTTACTCGTTACTGGAAATTAACATGTTTAAAAAGGGGAGTTTTCACAATTGATGAAGTAACGCTTATCAGTGGGGACCTTCTGGGCTACAGCGGGGTTTCAGTTCCGGTAACCGTTGGAGCAACTATTGCTGTATATCCTGATATGATAGACCTTGAAAAAATGTTTATAAACACAAACTATTTGCAGGGAGACACAATAGTAAAAAGATGGATCGTAGATGACCCTTTTATTACCGCAGGCACAAGGGAATATACCCCCCATGACCCGATGAACAGGATTCATTGGCCTGCTACGGCAAAGCAGGGCAGGCTGATGGTAAGAAAGAATGATTTTACGTCAAGACTGAAAATGTCCATCATTCTTAATATTCAATCAATTGAATATGAGTACGATAATGTTGTTTACAAAGAACGGATAGAAATAGGTATCAGGGTAGCCGCAACGCTTCTTGACAGGGCTTTGAGGATGGGAATGCCTGTCAGGTTTGCCACAAACGGATGCACTGTTGATGAAAGGCAGAAAGTTATATTCACAAATGAAGCATCAGGGAAAGAGCATGTTGGCGAGATAATGAAGATGCTGGCAAAGCTCGAACTCAGGAACGTAAAGGACTTTGAACTGTTTATGGCCGATATAATGGGACATATGGAAAATAATGAAGTTATTTTGATAACATCTTACATCAATGATGGGATCTGTGAAATTGCAAGGAGTATATCACGGCATAGCAATATTGTTAAATTATTCATACTGGATAAGTTTGTTGACCTCGGGAAGCTGCCGGGAGATATAGAAACATATATATTTTCCGGCAATATTAAGATAACTTGATATGACTTTTATCAAAAAGAGGAAGGCTGATGAAAAGAATAATGAAGTTTGTCGCCTTTATGGGCGTGTTGTCAATGTTTTATCCGATAGTAATGCTTTTGAGGGATTTAGCTTTCAAAACAGATGGAGGAGTCCGGGCTTTTTTGCTGTTTCTGTTTGTCGCGTTGATTGGATTTGCAGCAGGAACAACAATTATCAGGATACAAAAAATTCCTAGTTTTATTGCATATGTTGCATTTATATTACCGGCTACGTGTGGATTTTTGATTTATAAGGGTTTCGGTATTGCAAGGCTTTTACTTGAAATTCCTGTGTTGTCCGTAACATATCTTATAGGATTGAGAGCCGGTATTTACAACTACAGGCATACATTAAGCAATAAGAAAATATATGCCGGCATACTGCTTTTATCCTCGTGTATCCTCGTTATATCACTGGTTGACGGATTTCATGAGCACCTCAGGACAGTGTTTTTTATTTGCGCGTTTGTGCATATCATGGTGTCTTTTATCATACAAAACCAGTCAAACCTTGATGACGCATTCACCGGGAGAATCACCGATTTGCCTTATGTTCCGCGGAATGTAAGAATTTATAACATAATGGTGGTTCTTATATTTTTTGCTGCAATTATTGCAATGTTTAATTTTCAAAGTATAGTTGTGTTCTTGCTGAATGTGATTAGAAAAGTTGCTGCATATGTAATAATTGCTATATTATGGCTTTTTGAGAAACTCACATTTCCTTCCGGTGAAAGCCCCGGAGATGCTTCTGACATCCAGCCTTTAGAACCTCTTCCTTTTGAAGAAGGGAGAAACAGCATTATTTCAACAATAATTGCCAGTGTATTGACTATTCTCATTGCATTATTTTTGTTGTATAAATTTGCGCCTGTTATTGCACGGAAAATAAGAAAACTCTTATTGGCAATCCTTGAAGCGTTAAGGAAGTTTTTTAGAACCTTGCCGGTACAGGAAACAGACGGGAATGAGGACTACTACGATAAGGTTGAGTTTGTAAAGCCCGATGAAATAAAAACACAAAAGGCGGTAACGGGAAGAAAGAAGCGAAACCTTGAAAGAGAGCTCCGCAGGCTCAGTAATCCTGCTGAAAAGGTCAGGCTTATTTACGGATACTTACTTGAAGTGCTTTTAAATGCAGGAGTAGCTATAAAAAAATCCGATACTGCCAGAGAAATATACAAAAAAGTTATGGATGACAGGGAAGCACTTTCAAAAGCAGATAGCCTGTACGGACCTTTTGACAAGGTTACGGCTGTATATGAAAAAGTACGTTACGGAGATTATGTACCGGATCTGAAGGAAGTAGCCCAATTGAAGAAAAAGAACAGATGATAAATTAATCCAACCTTTTTTCTGCTTTTGTTAACGTAATTATTAGAAAAAGCATAATATGTAGTGAGCAGCTTATTTTCCGGAGATGATTTTTTAGCCTCGTAAGTTGATAGCAAATAAGATGCAAACAGGTATTATGCTTGTATGCAGAAAGGAGGGAAATAAATGTCCGGCTTTGGCGGTTTCAAAAATGATTGTGCCATCTTGTTCTTTATAATTTTATTCCTGCTTCTCTTTGTAGGCAAAGACTAATAATAAGCTTTTTCAAACATCGGAAGGGGTATAGACATCATTCTAAAATGCATGAGCCATACCCCTTATTTTTATAATACGTATACTTTTCGGTATTTATGCTTTGCAACACCTATATTTCTTCTAATACTACCTTGCTTAAATTCATCTCAGACCAGGCATTCCTGGAAAAAGGCTTTATCATGAATCTGAAGTCAATTTCTTCGGCCTTCAGCTTATACTTTTCAAGTGTGTCAGGACCGCAGCTTGCGCTTCCAAGTCCGCCTTGACGGTAATCTATATTTACTATTATCTCTCCGCATTTTACCAATTCATAGGTGTGCCTGGCATTAGTTATATTTTCTGTCGTATATGGATGGGCGCTTAAGCTAAAATGCGGCTTTCCGACAAAAAGGAGGCCAAATCCGTTAAGATCAACCAGGGATGCCCATCTCACATCACACCTGTTTCCGTTTTCCTGCGGAAATATATATTGCTCAAAAAGCTCATCAACTTTTGCACTATAGACGCCAACCAACGCGCTTTCTTTCTTGTCTTCATAGTTTTCATGAGGTCCTCTTCCGTACCAGGTCATGCGGTCAAACCGGGATGGCATTCCAAGCTGGAATCCAATCCTTGGAAGCGACGGAAGCTCTCTTCTTGGGGAGAATCTTGAATTTATCAGAATGTCTCCTGTTCCGTATATAGTATAAGAAACGGTTGTATTAAACAGCGGCTTTACATTGTATGCAGCCAAAACTGCATCCACTGTAAGTTTTATTGCCTGGCGGGATGGCTGCTCAACCCTGATGTCCGTTATTCTGTGCATTATCCTGTCAAGGCCTTCAGCTTTCCACCTGGGAGCCTGAACCGGCATATCATTGTCAGTCGGAGCCCTCCACAGGTTTTCCTTCATTCCCCTGGATATTAAATCCAAGCCATTGAAATTAAACTTTTCGATAACTCCGTTAAATTTATTGAATAATATGCTAAAACCGCTGCCGCAAACAGCAATCTGACGGTTGTCCTCTTTGACGTTTAGCGGCGGAAGCTTCGATAAAGGTAATGCAACCGGAGCTTTTCCCTTAACAGGTATCTTAAGCTGGGAGGCTGAAACAATATGGCCTTTTGGAGCCCAGTCAAGAGTTTTGTTAAGCCTGAACGTAACGTTCAGCCAGTATTCAACGCCCGGTTCAACAAAATCAGGGAGATTGTATGGAATTTCATATTCCCTGCAGGCTTTAGGAGGAATATCAAGCAAAGGAAGCGAACCCTGTTCTGAAACAGAGCCGTCTGACATTAACTCCCATGAACCTTCCAAATGCTCAAGAGTGATAAAATCATACCTGTTTGTTATTTTTATTTTGCCTTTGACAAGATCAACCGCTTCAACAACCACAGGCTCAATTATCTTTTTGTATTCAATAAGGCCGGAATGAGGCTTCCTGTCGGGATAGTTCAATCCATCAATGCAGAAATTCCCGCTGTTTGGGTAATCGTTGAAATCCCCG
>DULF01000197.1 GCA_012840535.1 Clostridiaceae bacterium | reverse complement strand
TCTTCCTATCAATCACACCTTCTTCAATTTTCAAGGACCAATCTTTATTCTGCCGTCATATTGCTAACTATTGTCACTTTATTGGTATTCATGTCCAATCTATTTCACTTTACTGAACACCTACTATCAATGTAGTAAAAATTCCTGCTAGTTCATTCAAATCTAACTGCTTCCCTTTCTCTTTACAACCTTTTTTACCGCATTTACTATATCTGCGACTCCTATGCCATAGTGGTCCAGCAGTTCTTCCGGCCTTCCTGATTCTGGATATATATCTCTTAAACCTACTCTTACAAGAGGTACAGGTATCTCCTCTGCTATCACCTCTGCAATTGCGCTTCCAAGTCCGCCAATAATGTTATGATCTTCCACTGTAACCGCCGCCCGTGTCTCGCCAAGTATTTGTACTATCGACTCCACATCCAGGGGTTTTAAGGTATGAACTTCAGCCACCAATGTTCTAATACCTTCCCGTTCAAGTATTTCAGCCGCTTTCAGTACCCTGTTTATCACAAATCCATTGGTAAAGAGAGCCGCATCTTTTCCTGATTCCTTCAAAATCCTTATTTTTCCAAGCTTAAATGGTTCATAATTATCAAACACTACAGGGTCACGTCCGCTCCCTATTCTTATATAGGCAGGTCCTTTTATCCTTGCCACCGCTTTGACAGCCTGCTTTACCTGCGATGCATCTGCAGGTACTACAACCGTAATTCCCGGTATAGTTCTCATGATGCCTAGATCTTCGAAGAATTGATGAGTTACACCTTCTCTTTCACCTGAAGCCATACCGCCATTTGCTCCGATAAGTTTAACATTTAGCCCTGGATAAGCTATAAATGTACGCACCTGTTCGCAGGCTCTCATTGTAATGAAACCCGCATAAGTGGCAAAGAAAGGGGTAAGCCCGCAGGATGCCAGTCCTGCCGCGCACGCAACTGCATTCTGCTCGGCTATTCCGGTTTCAAAAAACCGGTCAGGATACGCCTTTATGAAAGGCTGAGCCCTGATTACCAGCATCGAATCAGAACAAACCAGGACTACATTGGGGTCCTCTTTTGCGAGCTCCATTAACCCTTCGGTGAACGCCACCCTGGTGCTTTCCGTTTTCATCATTAATCGTCACCTCCAAGCACAGCAAGCGCCAAGTTCAATTCATCTTTCGTCGGGACCCTTTTGTGCCATGAATTATTCCCTATCATATACGGCACACCCTTTCCTTTGACAGTATGCGCCAATATCATTGAGGGGCGGTCAGTCACATCATGAGCAGCCTTAACCGCATCAAGTATCTCCCCGATATTATGTCCGTCAATCTCCTGGCAGTGCCACCCGAAGGCTTCGAATTTAGGAAGTATAGGATACAAGCTGCTCACTTCTTTCACATAGCCACTGCTTTGCATTTCATTATTATCCACAAATACAATCAATCTGCCCAGTCTATACTTTTTCGCCATCATTAGGGCTTCCCATACGATTCCTTCCTGAAGCTCCCCATCACCTGTGAGAACATAAGTGAAATATTTCTGCCCTTTTAAGCGTCCTGCCAAAGCCATCCCTATACCGATTGAAATTCCGTTCCCTAAAGAACCCGAAGTCATGTCTATTCCTGGAGTCTTGTTTATATCAGGATGGCCTTGCAAAATAGATCCCAGCGAACGAAGCTTAGGTAACTCAGCATGCGGGAAATATCCTCTGCGGGCTAATGCCGCATACAAGGCAGGACATGCATGGCCCTTAGACAATATAAACCTGTCCCTTTCAGGCCAGTTTGGATTGGCAGGATCAACCCTCATAACATTAAAATACAATGCAGCTATTATGTCGGCACACGATAGAGATGGTCCTGGATGACCATCTCCTGCCATATGTATCATGGTTACAACATCTATTCGTATGAGCCTGGCAATCTCGGTAAGTATTTCAACTTCATTTTTCATGATCCATTTCCTCCATGAAGGCTGTGCTTTTGCCAGTCCGTAAATCTTTTAATGTACAGCAAATACCAGGTTTGGCTTTAGGAAAAATGGCGGTACTATAGCCGGAATATTAGAAAGCGGAAGTACTTCTTCATTTAGTTCAATCCCTAATGTGTTTATCATAAACTCACGTCTTTTCATGCATCTTTCATAGCATTCAGGATACTGTTTCCTTAATTCTTCTCTTAACTGGACATCAGCCAGCACTAAACCGTCTTCCATCCTTGTTGAAAAATACCTTTCTGAATACGGAATAATGTCAGCCTGTATCATCATGCCTGAATGAAGTTTTATATTCGACCCTTGATAAAAAGGTGAGCTTACCCACTCATCCAGGTGAATTAGATGACCCGGATTTAGTTTTATTCCGAACTTGTTCAACGGAAGCTTCTCACTAATTAATTTTGCAAATTCTCCTCCGCATGCTCCAATCTTTAACATCTCGAGCCATTCACACATCACTTCAAAATATTCGCCTGCAAAATTTTCGACATAGTCTTGTGCTTGCGGAGGTAAATCAGCTGCAGTCTCGGCAATCCAGCCTGCACGGCATATGTTGCTTCCCCAATAGCATATGTTTGTAGATAATGTGCTGCCGCGTCGTATAACTTCTCCCGCCGGGCTTGCAAGTCCTGCATTATTCTCTCCCGTAGCAAGGGTCATATGGCATCCGAGAGGAACACCATTATAATTAGATAGTGCTGCAAGCTCGTAGTCAGTCATACCTTCACGCAAACCAAAGATTATCCTCTTTACTCCTTCGGAGGCAAGAACGTTTGTAAACTCAAAATACGCAATTTCATCAACAGAGCAATATGTCCTTAGCCCACTGTCCGGATCAATAAAAATACCTGTAGCATTAACTACGTTTTCATACCCTGAAAGCCTGCGAAGGGTGTCTACCAGATACGATGGCATGTCGATAGCATGTAAAGAATCAGGAAGTTCTGCCTCGGAGTAATATTTCCATCCTGCGCAACCGACCTTTGAACTCTTACCGATTCCTTCGCTTCTAAATATTTCTTCTATAAATCTGCTGCCCTCCCTTGGCATATTCATTAATGAAAACGTCCTGTAGCATTCGCTTCTCAGTTTACCAAGTTTATAAAGCGGACTTGCATGCAGATAATCATAACATTCAATTCCGACAACAATAAGCGGGATTCCCGTCGAGGACATAATCAGCAAAGCTTCTTCAAATCTGGGATCCATTCCCGACAGGTATGCCAGATTTGCAAAATGTTCCCGATCCCCGTATACCACCAGGTGTGTAAGCCCAAGTTCCTCCATTTTTTCCCTTGTCTTCTCGATCCTCTTTTCGAATTCCGTTGCCGGCGTCCGCGCAGGTGGGCTGCACTGGCCGAATTCAGGCCATTCAATATCTATCAGTTTAAACCTTTTCCTACTCACAACTACACAACCTCCTTAATCAATAACAGTATCAATGATATCCTTAACCAACTGGCCTTTTTTCCACTCTGCCGGGCCTGAACCTACACGGGCTACTACCAGGTCAAGGGATGGAATGATGAAGCATCTGTTTGACCTGTATCCTTCATTTAAGGAGAATGTGTCCCGGGGAAGCTCCGGCCAGCAGGTACCTTCAGAATTGGTTAACCAGCTGTAACTATAACTGGGGTTTAAATCCTGAGATGCTTTTGAAATTAAATCAATCCACCGCTCAGGTACAATCTGTTTCCCTTTCCACTTGCCTCTGCGTAAAAACAAATAGCCAAAACGGGCGAGTTCCCTGGCAGAAATATGTATCCCTGTATGAGCATTGGTATGCGGGCCTATAAAGCCGCTTCCTCCTTGCACATCCCAGCTTAAATTCTCAATGCCTATCGGATCAAATACGCGTTCCTTCAGATAATCGCTCATTTCGCAATTCATGATATTCTTAAAAGCTAATGAAAGATGTGCAAATGCAGGATCACTATAATCCCATGATGTTCCGGGCTCCGCTGTTAGTTTATCAACCCATTTTCCGTACCGGTTAGGACACCTGCCCAATGCATGTTCAAAAGGCCCATTGCCTGTTGATGTAGGCATGCCTATAACACCATGTTTAACCCCAGGTATTCCAGAGGTCATAGAAAGAAGGTGTCCTATAGTTATACGTTCCTTGCGCGGATCCGTCAGTGGATAACCTTCAGGGATATATTCATAGGCGTAACTGTCAAGGTCAACCTTTTTTCCCCCCGGAAGTTTATTATTTCTGCTATCATCAAATAGAATCCCCCATGCAGTGGATGTAAAGGATTTTGTAACTGACCAGACATCAAATCTCGTCGGTACCAATACGTTCGTTGTATAAAACTCCCGAACAAGATACCCTCTTCTAATAATAACAATGCCCCATGAATCACCACCATAAAGAAACTCATGCATTTGGCGGATAATATCAAGTTTTTCTGCATCCATACCGGCAATGGAACGGACTTCTTCCGCGCTTTTCAAATACCGCCATCCGGCTTTAGATTCTGGTTCGGGAAAATAAGACTGATAATTTAAGTCTCCCATTTTTAACTTCACCATCCTGCTTTTTATACTCATTATCCTTTAATTCCGGACATTACAATTCACTCAACAAAGTATTTCTGATCTCTATGCTTTTATGGAACCGGCTAGCAAACTCTTTTGAACCTGGCTGCTCATAAAAATATAGACAAGTATGGTTGGCAACGTGGCAATTACCATCCCTGCTCCAATCGCTCCCCAGTTTGTAATGTACTTCCCAACCATTGACAATACTCCGGCAGTTATTGTTTTGAACTGATTCTTACTGATAAATGTAAATGCAAACACAAATTCATTCCATGCAAGCAAAAACGTGAATATCGATATGGTTACCATTGCATTACGCAAAAGCGGCATTACAATTAATAAAAAAACCTTATACACACTGCATCCGTCAATAAAAGCAGCTTCCTCCAAATCAGCAGGTATGGTATGCAAGAAGCCTGTAAGTATCAATATTGCCATAGGCAAGGAATATCCGATATACGGCAGTATTAATGCCAGATAAGAGCTTAAAATTTTAAAGTTTTTGAATATTATAAACAAAGGCAGCAAGGCTGCATGGTTAGGCAGCATTAATCCTAACAGGAAAATATTAAGTACAATTTTACTGCATTTCCACTTCATTCTCATAACCGCATATGAAACCATAGCTGCTAATATCCCGGAAACAATAATTGTTATTGATGACACTAACAGGCTGTTGGTGAAATATAGTCCAATATTCCCATTGAAAAAAGCATCCTTATAGTTTTGCCACATTAATTTTTTTGGCAATCCAATTACATTGTCTCCAAATATTTCTGAATTGGTTTTAAATGAAAACAGAATCAGCCATATTAAAGGATATACTTGTATAATTGCATATAATATCAGCACAAATTTTAACAATATATTCTTAAAATTTAAATTTTTTATTATATCTTTTCTGCTTTTATGCAACCTCTTTGTAATCTTCAACAGTTTAAAAGCCTCCCTTTTAAAATGATATTTCATCCGTTTTAATTATTTTTTGAATGGTAACAGTTAAAAGAAGGCACAAACATACAATAATAATTGCTACAGCGCTCCCGTAGCCATATAAGTTTTTCTCAAAAATGGCTTTATACATAAAAGTGCCTGGCACTTCACTTGCATGTACTGGTCCACCTTTAGTCAGAATATAAACAATATCGAATATCTTTACAGCGCCAATTACCGCAAATATTATACAGACTTTTATTGTAGGCAGAATAAGTGGAAGAGTTATTCTAAACGTTGTATTGATCCACGATGAGCCATCAATTATTGCTGACTCGTACAGTTCATGTGGGATGGATTTTGCTGCTGAATAGATCAGAAGCATATGATATCCAATATATTGCCATATATTTGGTATGAATACTGCTATGAGAACCGTTTTAACAGATCCAAGCCACTCCCTTGTCAGGCTTTCAAGTCCTAAAGCTCTTAAAGTGGTATTCAACACCCCATAATTTGGATTATAAATCATCATCCATAATTGGGCGATAACAGTTGTTGAAATAACAACAGGTATAAAATATGCCGTAAGATAAAACCTTTCTCCTTTTATTCCTTTAGCAAGTAAAAGTCCAAATATAATAGCCAGCGGCAACTGTACGAATATGCCCAGAAGTGCCAGCACAAATGAATTCCCGATCGATTTAACAAATCCATCGGTATTATTTATCAGCAAATTCTTGTAATTTTCAAATCCAATAAACAAAGGTTTTGCTATGCCATCCCATTTTAACATGCTTGTACATAATGAAAACAAAACTGGCAATATCACCATTAGGAAAAATACTAAAAACGCCGGAATAACAAATATACAAATAGCTTTTTTATCACCCAAAACCTTTTCCACTTTTACACCCCATTGATATCGTGGCGGTTAAGATTTTATTCTTAACCGCCACTTAAATTTATTATTTCGTCCGAAGCCAGCAAAAGTTACTTTTCGTTTAATCGTTTTTGCATTTCTTTAGCAAAATTTTCGGGAGTTATAGTACCGACAAAGAGCTCCTGTACAAGATCCAAATGATTTTGCGCATCTTCCCCTACAAGAATTACGTCCCAGGCAATAAAGTTATCTCCCTCTTTCGTAAATTCCATCATTTGCTTAGTTAATTTGTTTACCTTTGATTCATCAGGATTTTCAAGTTTCCATGACGGGATACCGGCACCTGCTTCATACAAATTCTTTACATAATGGTAGTCTATGAATTTCAGTGCTGAAACTGCAACGTCAGGATTTTTGAGGTTAGCATTTACACAAAATACGTCCCATACTCCTCCCTGGTAATTTTTCGGATATTTTGCTCCTTCAATAGCAGGATATTTTTTGGCGACAATCTTCCCTTTTACCGGATATTCTCCACTTTCAATTCTGCCTGCTACCCAACTTCCATTGTAGTACATTGGAATTTCTCCTCTTAAGAACCTCTCTTCCACCTCATCCCTTGACAATCCCATATCGCCTTGATCGATAGCGCCGGCATCAATAAGTTCTCTTACTAAAGCAGCAGATTTTACAAACTCGGGGGTATCAAATGAGGCTCTCTTTTCAAGGCAATCCATGATTCCTTTTACACCCATTAACTGTGCTGCATAAATATTTTGATATAGCATTGCCGGCCATCTGTCCTTTACACCAACCGTCATCGGCGTGACACCTTTTTCCCTGAATGCTTTAATTACTTCCAGCAATTCCTGATGCGTTTCAGGAATCTTCAGACCATACTTATCAAATAATTCCGTATTGCAATAAAAACATATAAACATCATGTCAGCAGGCAAAGCATAAATTTTACCGTCAAAAGTGCAACCGGTCAAACAGCTTAGTTCAATCTTTTCTAAGGTACCATCCTTTAAATAATCATCCAGGGCTAAAACCTTCCCAGCATCAACAAACGGTTTTAAAAAGCCGGCGCCTAATGAAAAGAACAATTCCGGAGCTTCATTTGCAGCAATAGCCGTCTTTAGTTTTGATTTGAGCGTCTCTCCGTCTAAAGCATCTGTTACAACTTTGGCATTTGGATTTGATTTATTCCAATCATCAACAGCTTTTTGGAAACTAACTGTCCGCGTATCACCTGTAGAAACATATGGATGCCAAAAATTAAGGGTGACTGGTTCTCCTTCAGTTCCTGCTTTTTTCGTCCCGTCTTTAGAGCATGCGGCAAGTCCAAACATGATAGCAGACATGACAGTAAACATGATGAAAAAGCTTAATACTCTAACAAGCGTTTTTTTCATAGCAGCTCCCCCTTTTTAGTTTTCTATAAATTATTTTAGAAGGCATTTTCAAAATCTTAGATGAATTATTTTACTAAAACAGTTAATATTTTTACTGCTGAACCTGTTAATAGAACATGTACGAAAAATTCATTTACCTACATTTTTTAAATTCACTGACTGACATTCCTAAATACTTTTTAAAACATATACCAAAATAATGTGGGTCTATAATACCCACCTTTTCAGCTACTTCGTACACTTTCATATCGGTCTCTTTTAATAGTTCTATCGCCTTCTTTATTCTTATCCTTGTAAGGTATTCTACAAAAGTCTGGCCTGTTTCCTGCCTGAATAAGCGGCTCAGGTAACTTGGGTTCAGGTAAAACATTTTTGCTACACTCAGCAAGTTAATTTCCGGATCTGCATAATTTTCTATCAAGAAATTTTGAATTTCTTTAACTATTTTGCTTACTTTAGAGTTCCTGAAGCTGTTTATCGACTTCAATGCACCTGAAATGCAACTTTTTAGATAATTTTTCATCTCGGGTATGGTATCAATCTTAAAAACATATTTGTATGGCTGAATACCATTATGAAAAACTTCTTTAATATTTATTCCTAGCTTTGTCGCTGTATTTAATATGGTTGATATAATATTAACTCCGATAACTCTGATAATATCAACTATATCAGTCTGTATGGAGGCTATTTCGTCATACAATGTTTCTACTAACTCTATAGCTTTATCTTCCATACCAACCTTCAAATAATAACCAAGATCATCAATCTGGTCATCAAAAAAAAACAATTGTCTTTGTGCCGGAAAAGTAATATCATTATAGTTCATAACCTGGTTTTTTCCTGCAATTACTTTATAGTTCAAAGCTTCAATTGCTTCTCTGTAAGAATTTCGAATATTTTTAATACCTTCATATGAATTGCCAACACCAATGCATACAAAACAATTTAACCTATTCACAATCATATTTTTTATATTTTCACAACATTCTATTAGATCAATATCTTTATCATTATTCAAAATAACAATTCTCTGACTGATATCAAAAAACACATAAGTATATATTTTATTCCTGAAATATTGTTTTATTAGCTCAATACAGTGCATCCTGAGCAACAATATATCCTCTTCGCCAAATTCAGCATGCATCGAGGTGTAAATTATTTCAATAACAGCAGTCTGAAACTGATTTGACTTTATATCAATCTGGAAATAAAGTAATTTGTTTTGGATAATATTTTCATCCATTCTGCCTTGAAGCAGTTCATTTAGAAAAATTTCCCGCAAATATGGCATGCTCTCATCCAACTGCTTCTTCAATTTTCTGTATTCATCATTTCTTGTCCTTTCAGCTTCTATTTTTTCTTTAATATTGAGTGCTGCTTTTTTTATTTCATTATGATTGATTGGTTTTAGTAAAAAGTCTGCAGCGCCAACTTTAATGCTCCTCTTTGCATATTCAAACTCTTCATATCCTGTTAGAATTACTATTTTAATATGTGGGTGTCTCTCAATAACGGCTTTACTGAACTCTATTCCATCCATAAACGGCATACAAATATCTGTAATTATGATGTCTGGAATAATCTTATCCACAATGTCCAAAGCTTCATATGCATTAGATGCTTCACTAACTATTTCCATCCCGATCTCATTCCAGTTAATACATCTTCTTAACAATTCTCTCGTAAGGTATTCATCATCCACTAGCATTACTTTTAATCTGCTATCGGACATCTTCACGTTCCTCCTCCACCATCGGTACCGTAATGGTCACTTTCGTACCATGCCACTTTTTGCTTTCTATTTCTATAACATCTTTAGTACCATAAAATATCCTTAGCCGTTCTACAGTCCCTTTTATGCCAAAACTGGAACAATCATTCTTTTCATTTCTTGTTAGAACATTATTGATTTCCTCTTCACTCATACCTACACCATTATCTTCAACAATCAGTTTTACAAAGTCTTGATTTATTTTAGCAGCAACGTAAATATGCCCATTTGCTCCCTTGGGTTTTATACCATGGTATAATGCATTCTCTACTAAAGGCTGCAAAACCAATTTAAGAATTTTAAATTTGATAACTCTCTCATCAATATCAAACGTTACTGAGAACATATCATTATAGCGGTATTTTTGAATTTTTAAATAATTTTTTACCATTTCCAACTCTTCAGCAATTGTTATGATTTCCTTGCCTTTACTGAGACTCGTCCTGTAAAAACTGCCAAGAGCCATCATAATATCATATACTTCCTGAGTTCTCCCCATTAATGCAAGTGAACTGATTGCATCAAATGTATTATAAAGAAAATGCGGTTTTATCTGAGCCTGTAACGCATATAATTCTGCTTTACGTTTAACCTTTTGTTCTTCCAGCAACTTATCAATTAATTTCTGAATCTGAGAAATCATGATATTGTACCCATCCCTAAGCTTGCCGATTTCATCATTTCCGGTTTTAACATCGACTTTTTCAAATCTTCCGTTTTCAACATCTTTCATTGACCTGAGAAGATTTTTAATTGGTGTTGTGATTAGCCTCGCAATAAGAGTTGAACCGATGAATATCAGCAGTCCGTTGACCAGGATGACTACGAATGCAATTAAACTGAATATGCTCGATTCTCTTGAAAGTTCATTGAAAGGCATAATACTAATAATTTTCCAGTTGAATATATCCATCTTTAGGTAGGATATCAGATATTCTCTTCCTTCAATTTTCATTACGGTAGAATAACTATTTTTCTCTTCTGCATTATTGATAATCTTTTCTAAATCAAGATTCTTTATATTCTTTCCGTTAATTATATATTCATCTTCCTCATCCAGTAATATCAAATCAGTATTATATTTCATGTCTTCATAAGAATACCTGAACGAATCTTCCAAAATATTCACAAATAAAATTCCTATAGGTTTTTGGCTGTTAAGGTCGTTAATAACTCTTATTAATGAAACAAAGTTTTTATCACATATTTTCCCAAATACTCCTCCTGCATTCAGTTTTAAAATATATCCCCCCTTTTTTTCAACAACATCATTATACCAAATTGCTTTTTTTACATTGTCCAAAATCCAGTTCTTTGTCGTTAATTTGTCCACAGCATATTTGTTTCCAAAATTGTCAAACACGTAAACTGAAGATATCTGAGGGATTGCATCAATAAGTTTTAAAAGATATGTATTTACCTTTCTTTGGGTATCAAGATCAATATTTGAATTCCTTAATGAATTTTGCACATCGTCGCTTGATAAAATAACTTTTGAGTAATTATTTACGTTATTAATAGTTGCTTCGATATTTGACTTAATTGAATAAAGATTCTGAATAGATACGTCACTTACTTTATCAGACATTATACTTGAATGTATATTTTGATACAGGAAACTACTTGTAGATATTGAAAAAATCAATAAAATGAAATAAAATAACATGATTTTTACGCTAATCTTTAAATTCATAATAAAATTTTTTATTCTCTGGAAAATCCTGTTTATAATTTTTGTGATCATAAATGCCACCAAAATCTTTTATTATTTTTAACAGATTGAGCAAAATATACTTAAGGTTTTAGTTCTTAAAGTCCTTTAGTTTGCCTTGCAATATTAATTATATCATCGAAGTTTTCCATAATAAAGAATATATCACATTTAATTACAGTTATGTACCAATTATGAATGTTACGATGTTTTAAATGAAAATCTTATTTAATAATTGTACTGTTTGACAGTTAAAAAAAATGGGCAATTATTTTACCAAAGTAGTTATTATTTTTACATAAAAAAATTCAATGTATATCAGATAATTTGAATTCGTTTCAAATTAATCTCCTGACAACATTGAATTCTTTTTTACATATTTTTATTATCATGTTAAAGTTGTACAGTTTATAGTTTCTTGCTGCAGTAACATTGATTTTCCTTTGAAAAGCTGCAACCGCTGCAACAGACGCTTTCACCTTTTCTCATTTTAACAATCATCCGAATGATAATAAAAACTGCCAGAACTATAATGGCACCACCTAAAATCCAGTTAATCATCAGAAAACCTCCTTTCTTTAACGCAACCTCTCACATGATTTTTGCATCATCCCTGATTTCCCTAACTAGCCCAAGCCGAGAAGTCTTCCTCCCTGGAAGATTATAAACGCAACTATCCAGGCAAAGGCTGTCTGGTATCCAATCGTAAACAGTGTCCACTTCCAGGAGTTCATCTCTCTTTTAATAGCGGCAAAAGCTGCAACACATGGCAGGTAAAGCAGTGTAAAAGCCATAAAAGCATATGCCGAAAGCGGAGTGAAACTTGACTGCAGGGCTCCTACCAATTCTACTGAATCCTCCGCTGCTTCTCCTATTCCATGCAGTATTCCCATCGTTGCCACCACTACTTCCTTTGCTACAAATCCTGTAAGTAGTGCAACCGCCGGCTTCCAGTTCCCAAAACCCAGAGGAGCAAATATGGGCGCAATTAGTTTGCCTATAGCACCAAACATGCTATCCCCAGGGTCTTCAACCATCTGCAGGGAAAAATTAAAGGACTGCAAAAAAAATATTACAACCGATGCTGAAAATATCACCGTTCCGGCTTTTTTAACAAAAGTTTTCCCTCTATCCAGCATATGAATTCCAACACCTTTTAAAGTTGGGATCCTATATGGTGGCAGTTCCATAACAAAAGGAGCCGTTTCACCTTTTAAAACAGTGTTTTTAAGAAGAATACCCGATAAAACAGCTACCACAATACCAAGCACATAGATTGAGAATATGACCAGGCTCTGGTTCTTCGCAAAAAAGGCCGACGTAAACAGCGCATATACAGGAAGCCTTGCACTGCAAGACATAAATGGAATAAGCATAATTGTCAGCTTTCTGTCCTTGTCATTCTCCAATGTTCTTGTAGCCATAACGGCAGGAGTGCTGCAGCCAAATCCCATGAACATTGGAATAAAGGATTTGCCGCTAAGTCCAAACTTTCTTAACAGCCGGTCCATGACAAAAGCTGCTCTGGCCATATACCCGCTGTCTTCCAGGAGGGAAATAAAGAAGAACAATATCATTATTTGCGGGACAAATACCAGCATGCTACCCATGCCGCCTATAATACCGCTTACAATGAGTTCATGCAGCCATTCTGCCGCTCCTGCTGACACAAGCAATTCAGAAATAAAACCTGCTACTGTTTCGTTAATAAAGACATCAACCCAGTCAACAATAAACGAACCTATTTCCCCAAAAGTAACATGGAATACTGCAAACATCACAAGTAAAAAAATTGGGATAGCTAATATCCTGTTGGTAACCACCTTATCAATTTTATCAGAAACAGTAAGCTCACCTTGCCTGGATTTCCTCCTGACAGCTTTACTCACCACATCGGATATAAACCTGTACCTATTATCAGCAATGACAGTTTCTATGTCGTTATCATACTCTCTTTCCAGTTCATCACGGATTATCTTTATATCTTCGAGCAGTTTTTCAGGAACTCCAAACTTTTCTATTTCCCTTTCATCACCTTCCAAAAGCTTTAGAGAAGACCACCTTACGTTGTGAATTTTCTTTTTCAGAGGGTAGGACGCAACCAATTCTTGTACCTTCGCAATGCTTTTCTCCACTTTCTCATCAAACATAACGGGCTTTGCAATCTCATCCTTGGAAGCTGCCGCTTGGGCAATTTCGAGTGCTTTTTGCACTACCTCGTCAACTCCCCGCCCCTTGCTGGCAGATGTGCATATAACCGGAACACCAAGACTTTTTTCAAGGATTTCGGTATATATTTTGTCTCCTCTTGCTTCCACTTCGTCAATAATATTTAATGCAACCACCACGGGAATATCCAACTCAATAAGCTGGGTGGTCAAATACAGGTTTCTCTCAATGTTTGTAGCATCTACAATATTTATAACCACATCAGGTTTTTCATCCAAAATGTAGTCCCTGGCAATAATCTCCTCCATGGAATATGGGGATAGGGAATAAATTCCCGGCAGGTCTATTATCCTTATATCTTCTTTAAATTTTCTTGCTTTACCTTCTTTTTTCTCTATGGTAACCCCGGGCCAGTTTCCAACGTACTGGGTGTTTCCGGTGATCTCGTTAAACATGGTGGTCTTCCCGCAGTTGGGATTTCCCACCAGGGCAAAACGGTATTGCATTTGACAACACCCTCCTATAATAGCATTTAAAAAATTATTTATTGATTTTGATAATCATTATCATTTAGCATCGAAAAAAATTTTGTTTCAACCCTTCTTATATTCCATTGTCTAATTTTTAAATGTGTTTACATCTTTTCTACCAATATGTTTTCAGCTTCCGACTTCCTGAAGGTTAACTCATATCCGCGAATATTTACCTCAATTGGATCTCCTAACGGTGCAACCTTCCTGACTAAAACTTCCGCCCCGCGTGTAACTCCCATATCCATTAGTCTCCTCTTGACCGCACCTTCACCGGATATCTTTATGATAATCCCTTTTTCACCGGGTTTTAATTCTTTCAGGGACATCTCCAAAAGCTCCACTCCTTTCTCCTTACAACCGCACCAGTAATTGTTGGGCAATCCCCTTATTCAAAGCCAGCCTGGCACCTTTTACACTTAAAATCAGATTTCCGTCCATCTCTGAAATTACGGATACAGGTACACCCGGAATGATGCCTAACCCTTCCAGGAATTTTTTTGTCGATTCCTTAACCTTGCACATATTAATGATTGCTTCTTTGCCCGGAGGTAGCATTGTTAAAGGCATATACACCACTCCTCTTTTTATGTATCCTAAATGTAATTGATAATCATAATCATTTTCATTATTCAGTTATATTTTACCGTCAAGAATAAAATAAGTCAATAATAAAATTGAGAAAAATAATCAAATAAGGCTGTGTATTACACAGCCTTTATGAAAGGTTTCAAATCGTTATCTGAATAATCCGGTTATTGTTTTTATTGATTTTAAGCAATATTAATAAGTTTCAACAAACAACTCGAAAAATGCCTGCGGATGTAAGCATGCAGGACATGTTTCCGGGGCGCTTTCCCCTTCATGAACATAACCGCAGTTTCCGCATTTCCAGTATACTTTTCCGTCTTTTTTGAATACCTTGCCTTCCTCAATATTCTTGGCAAGCTTATTGTATCTGATTTCGTGCCATTTCTCAGCCGACGCAATATTTCTAAAAGCAGTGGCTATTTCTGGAAACCCTTCCTGATCGGCAACATCGGCAAATGCCGGATAAAGGTCATGCCATTCCTCTTTTTCACCGCTGGCGGCAGCTTTCAGGTTGTCCAACGTATTACCCTGTGCAACGGGGTAAGTTGCGTTGATTTCAATCATCGCCGGGAGCTCACCTTCAAAACCTGCCAATAAGAACTTATAGAATCTTTTTGCATGTTCTTTTTCATTATCAGCAGTTTCAATAAATATGTTTCTGATTTGCTTGTAGCCTTCCTTGTCAGCTATCGAAGCATAATAGGTATAGCGGTTACGCGCCTGGGATTCTCCTGCAAATGCTTTCAATAGATTTTCAGCTGTTTTTGTACCCTTTAAACTCTTCATAAACAGAACCTCCTCAGTTTTTTATTTATTCTTAAGGCATATTTTGTGTAAATATACCTTCATAATTGGCCTTCCTATTATGTTCGAATGAGTTCAGAAATTCATTTTAGATTTATACCCTAAGCTCAATTCTAATAATACCACCTTTTGGGAAAATTAATCAATAAATTTTCTGAAGTTTAACACATTTATCATCCATCGGACCAATTCCCTGCTCTGGTTCTGTCACTCCAGGTTCTCTCCCAAAAGTTCTTTTACATAGTTTGGTATTGCAAAAGAACCTTTGTGTAATTCCGTATTATAATATTTCGTTCTTATACCCAGTGAATTCCATTGCTTCTCTCTCAAATCAGCTACAGGATCATATTTTTTAGATGCAAAGCCAAACATCCAGTGTCCTGAAGGATATGTAGGAATGTGCGCCTGGTAGACCCGTGCTATTGGGAAAACCGATTTTAATTTTTCATGAGCGCTTTGCATGGCCAAAGCATCACCGGGATAATAAGGACTTTCATGTTGATTAACCAAAATCCCGTCTTCTTTTAGCGCTCTATGGCAATTTTTATAAAACTCTTTTGAAAACAGGGCTTCTCCTGGTCCAAAAGGATCAGTGGAATCAACAATTATCAAATCATATTCATTAATTTTATTACGTACAAATTTCACCCCGTCTTCGTTGTATATGCTCACTCTGCTGTCATTTAACTTCGAGGAGGTCAGCGGGATGTATTCCTTGGATATTTCAACAACAAGCTTGTCTATTTCAACCATGTCAATTTTTTCAATGGATTTGTACCTCGTGAGTTCTCTCACAGTTCCACCGTCACCTGCTCCAATTACGAGAACCTTTCTAATGTCCGGATTTACTGCCATGGGTATATGGGTAATCATTTCATGGTATATGAACTCATCCTTTTCAGTAAGCATTAAGTACCCGTCAATAACCAAAACTTTACCGAATTCAGGTGTTTCAAATACATCAATCCTTTGGAATTCACTTTGCACACTCACAAGATGCTTGTTTACCTTGATCGAAAACCTTACATTTTTTGTGCATTCCTCCGTAAACCACAGTTCCATAGCATACCTCCATAAAGTTTATATTATATTTTTAATTTTACTTTAATTTAATCAAATTGGCTTTCAATATCGTATCAATTATATTGAGTTTTTTTGTTTTAGCTCCCGTTTTCCTTATATATCTGCCATTTATGCCCCCTATATCTGATTATAAACAGGGCGGCTCTCACAATCCAGTCGAAATACATTGCTATCCAAACACCAAACACTCCCATGTTAAAGTATTTGACAAACAAAACCCCAAAACCTATCCTAAAAATCCACATTGAGCTTATGCCTACAACCATTGTGTATTGTACGTCATTAGAAGACCTAAGCGTATTGGGCAATGTAAAAGCAGTAGGCCAAAAAAGGCTTGAGGCTATTCCGTTAAATACTATAAGTTGTTTTGCCATCCCGGCAGTTTCCGAAGACAAGTTGTATATTTTTAATATCAAAGGCATGGCAAGTATTATAACAGCATTTACAATTACAAAGGAAATATAAGTGTATATTAACAGTTTTCTTGTATAATACCTTACCTGCTCATAATCACCTGCTCCTACGCACTGGCTCACAACAGTTATAAGTCCCAAACCTACCGCTATACCTGTAATAATTTGGAATGCCGATATCGTATTAGCCACTGCATTTGCTGCTATGGAAACCGTTCCTAGTCCTGATATGATACTAAGCAGCAAAATTTTACCTAGCTGAAACATGCTGTTTTCAATTCCGTTGGGTATGCCCAGGTTAAGTATTCTAAGAACCATCTTTTTATCAAATTTATATCTGAAATTTTTGCTTATATAAACCGTCAGGCTTTCATCCATCAGCAGTACAACTATTATTATTGCAGCTACGGCTCTTGAAATTAGGGTCGGGATAGCAGCACCTTCAACCTTCATGCCAAATCCGTAAATAAGCAGGGCATTACCCGATATATTAATAACATTCATTATAATTGATGTCGCCAAAGTAATCCTTGAATTTCTAATTGCTCTGAATAACGCAGCCCCGCTGTTGTACATGGCTATAAACGGAATACTTGCAAAAACAATCAATAAATATGTATTTGCAAAATCTTTTACATCAGGTTCAATTTTCCCGAATACTACATTTAATATAAAACCCTTACCCAAATACAGTATTGCCATAATTACAACTGAAACAAACATTACAAAAACCAGCAGCTGTTCTCCTGCCTTGCGGGCCATGTCAGGGCGTTTCTGACCTATATACTGGCCTACCACTATTGCTCCTCCTGATGCAATAGCAGCAAAAATATTAATAAGCAAAATAGTAATGGAGTCCACAAGGGAAACCGCCGATACAGCGCTTTCACCTATGCTCGACACCATAATGGAATCCGCCAGTCCCACCGTTATGGCAAGGAGCTGATCCACCATAAGCGGCAGGATCAACTGCATTAAATCTTTATTTGTAAAAAGGTAATCCTTTTTTAATTCTTTCCTCATTTTCCCAGGCCTTCTGTAAATTAATACTATTATTCAACCCATTTAGTTTACCATAATTAAATTGCATTTACAAATGCTGGGTCAATTGAAAAGGTAAATTCCACTTTGCAAAAGTAATTTCCATATATACTGTATTTTTAGAATAAATCAACGTTAAAACAGTTTTTGATTAGATTATTTTATGAATATTTTTAATGATTTTCATCTATTTATAGGTTATA